>JAIXZU010000122.1 GCA_027489415.1 Alphaproteobacteria bacterium | reverse complement strand
TGTGGCTGGGCACCGTGGGCTTCACGATTATGGGGCTCGCGACCTTCATTTATCTGATTGACGTGATTGACCTGTGGAACCAGATTTCCGGCCGGAATGTGAGCCCTGCGACGGCGCTGCTGATGAGCCTTTCCAAAATGCCGGACATGTTGCTGCAGTTGCTGCCGTTTGCGGTGTTGATTGGGAGTTTGATATGGCTCAACCAACTTAACAAGCGGCAGGAGCTGGTGGCGCTGCGGGCGGTGGGTTTGCCGGCGCGGCGCTTTTTGCTGGGGCCGGTGATTGCGTGCCTGATACTCGGGGCGTTGGCGATTGGTGTGGGTAACCCGCTTTCCGCGACATTGCTGAAGCGTTATGAGCGCTGGAATGCGACGGTGTTCCCGAATTCCACCAAGGGGTTGATTACGGCCGGGGGGAGTGTGTGGTTGCGGCAGAATGATGATGGCAAGGCGAATTCCAGCGGCAGAGACTACTTTATATATGGGCAGAAGGTTTCCGTGAACGGCGACAGCCTTGGGCAGGCGACGGTGTTTGTGTTTGACCGCGATGACAGCTTTGTGGCGCGGCTGGATGCCGAGCAGGCGATACTGGAGCCGGGGCAATGGCAGTTGAAGAATGTCTTCATGTTGACGCCCAAGCAGGAGATTGTGCGCCAGGAGCAGGTGACGTTACCGACAAGCCTGACGGCCGAGCAGATTCAGGCGAGTTTCAACCCGCCCGGCACGCTGGATATTTTTGAGTTACGCAGCTTTATTGAAACGCTGACGCAGAGCGGATTTAATACGAACAGGCACTCCATGGCTTACCAGCGGTTGCTGGCGTTGCCTTTCATGTGCCTAGCGATGCTGCTGATTGCCGTGCCGTTCGGGTTACGCTTCACACGCACGCGCGGGCTGGGAATTGTGATTGTGACAGGTGTGTGCATGGGGTTTGCGTTTTACCTCTTCGGCAACGTAATGGCAGCCTACGGCCTTGCGGGGCGGCTTGATGTACGGCTGGCGGCGTGGCTGCCAGCCTGCATGGCCAGCCTGATTGCTGTGGCACTGATGTTGCAGCTGCGCGAGGAATAGGCGCAGGCTTCCAGACGCACAATGCGAGGCCGTTGACGCGGCGGGCTGGCGTGTGGGAGTATAGGGAAACGTACCAGCTACGCGGGTACCCCTATTATAACAAAAAGTGGCCCCATGCCCCTTATGACCCCCAGATTTCTTACCCTGATGATTGTGGCTGCGGGCTTTGCCTGTGGTTCCGTTGTAGCCCAAGAGGCGACGCCTGCCAGCAGTAGCGGCGAGATGCCGTTCGATTTGATTGCGGATAACATTTCGTATGATGTTTCCGGCAGCAAAGTGACCGCCAGCAGCAACACCGCCAGCCAAGTGCAGGTAAAAAGTGCCAAAGGCAACGTATGGGCCGACCAGATTGATTACGACCTGAATGCCGGACAAGTGGTGGCGATTGGGAATGTGAAATTCGTGGGTATTGACAGCACCACCCTGCTGGTTGACCGCCTTGAGCTAAGTGGCGACATGCAGCGCGGCGCGCTTGACCAATTACGCCTGCGGTTACCGCTGCTGGGTGAAATTGCTCAGGCTGGGGCGGCGCAGGTTTCCGGCAGCACTTATACGATGACGGATGTGACTTACTCCCCCTGCCAGGAGTGTATTGGTGACCGGAAGGCGTGGTCCATGACTGCGGACAAGATGGTTTATAACAATGAAGCATCCAACATGACTTACAAGAATGCCGTGCTGGATGTTTATGGTGTGCCGGTGATGTACCTGCCGTGGTTCAGGCACCCTGTTGGACCCAAGAAGCCTGAGAATGGCCTGCTGCCGCCGCAGATTGGGCGCAGCCAGACTCTGGGCGAGAACATCACGCTTTCCGGTTATGTGTTCAACCCTGCGGAGAACGCTGACTACACCATTAGGAACCGGTTGATGAGCGACCGTGGGAGCCAGTTCATGCTGGAGCGCCGCCAGAACACCCTGACCACCGAAAGTGATGTGAAGGCGAGTTACCTGAACGACACCGGCACCGGCGACACGCGCAGCCACCTTGCGATTGAAGCCCAGAAAGACCTTGATAGCACGCGCCGCATTGGACTTAACGGCGAGATTGCCAGCGACGATACCTACCTGAGCCAATACTTTGACCGCCTTGACCCGTACCTTGCCAGCACCCTGTATGGTGAAGACGGCGGCGAGCAGCACTATGCCGCGCTGAGCATGACACGCTTCCAAGACCTTGACCCTGACCGTTCGCCTGCCGACACCGCGCAGGTTTACCCTCACCTTGAATTAGAGCGTTGGTTTGTGCCGAGCTTTGGCGGGCAGTTCGAGCTGAGTGGCGACGCCGTGAATATTTACCGTGGGAATGGGATACAATCCCGTCGCTTTATTGGTAAAGGTGAGTATTCCAAGCCCTTCATGATGATGGACGGCAGCAAGTTGACGCTGGGTGCCAGCCAGCGACTGGACTTTTATGTGATTGATAACGGCCCCAACAACGGCACTGCCACCCGCGTGCTGCCCGAGGCGACCGCGATGTGGGAGAAGCCGTATATTTCCCCCGAAGGTAACCACACCATTGCGCCGCAAGTGTTGCTGGCCATGGGCCCCCGTGGTGGTAACAGCCGAGACAAAGTGCCCAACGAAGACAGCGTGAGCTACGAGCTGGACAACAGCAACCTGTTTGAACCCAGCCGCTTTGCAGGGCTTGACCGGATTGAAACCGGCCCGCGCGTGATTTACGGGATTGATAACCGCTGGGGTGACGTGGATAACACCGACTTCCGGCTGTTTGTGGGACAAAGCATGCGCAAATTCGATGACTCATCTCTTCCCGCCAGCGGTGGGGCGGCGACCAATGTTTCCGACTGGGTTGGTTTGGTTGAGGCGAACCCGATTGACTGGATTAGCTTCACCAACCGTTTCCGGCTTGATAACTCCAGCTTTGCGGCGCAGCGGCTTGATAGTGGTGTGCAAATTGGCCGGACGCACGGGGCTTATTTGAGACTTTCGCATTCTTACCTTGCGAACGGGCCGCAGGAGTTGTCCTCCGAGTTCGGGCTGCCGATTACCGACCAGTTGACCTTCAAGGGTAAAACCCGCGATGACCTTGCCACCAACACACTTCTCGAGAGCCAAGGTGGCGTTGTGTGGGCCCGCGACTGCTACGAGATTGAGGCTTACGTGCGCCGCCGCGGCTATACGAATGGTGACTTGCAACCGGGAACGGATTATATCGTTAACCTGAAGTTATTGACGTTGGGGAGCGAAGACTAATGAGACAGATTTTCTGGACCATCCTGATGGTGGTGGGCGTTGTGGCGGGTGCTGCGGCGGCTGATCGTATTGTGGCGGTGGTGAATGACCAGGTTATTACATTGACCCAGCTTGAGGAGCGCACAAGCCTGAACCTGCGCCAGCTGGGCATGACCAGCCCCAATGCCCAACAGCGGGCGGCTGTTAGCAAGCGCACCCTTTCCGGTTTGATTGATGAGGAATTGCAGCGCCAATACGCGACTGCTGCGCGGATTAAAATGACCCCGCAGGAGCTGGCCGCGACGAAAGCCAAAGCGGTTGAGAGCCTTGGAGGCCAAAGTAACTGGAACGCCCTGACTGCCGGACTGGAGCAGACTGCGTATGATTAGCTGGCGGCGGAGACTGTCTGGCAGAAAGTGATTGCCCGTGACGTGCAGCCGCGTGTGCAGGTTGGTACGGCTGAGGCTGACCGGTTGATTTCCGAGTTGGCCAAAAGCCGCAAAGTGATGGACCGCGAGATTAGTGTAATTCAGCTTAATGCCGGTAGTGATGGCACTGGCGACAAAGCCCAGTTGGATAAGCTTACCGAGCTGAAAACCAAGATTGCGGCTGGTGAGAAGTTTGACGAATTGGCCCGCGTGTATAGCGAAGACAAGAGTGCCGCAAGTGGCGGTAACCTTGGGTGGTTCAGCAGCGGGGAGCTAAACCCTCAGCTTGAAGAAGCGCTGGACAAGCTTGAGCCGGGACAGGTGAGTGAGCCGATTCGGACGCCGCTGGGATGGTACCTTGTCAAGCTTGAAAACGTGCGCAGCACCAAGGCGGTTGAGACCGGCCCGCAGACCCAGCTTGAGCTTTACTTGCTGGCGACCAAGGCTGGTGAGGATTCCAAGCAGGTTGAGGAGAGCCTGAACAAGCAGGTGGCTGCCCTGCGCAAGGGGTTTGAGGTAAAAGCGTATTTTGAGAAAGGCGAGTTCAAGGAGGCTTTCCCTGCCAGCCAAGCGCTGGGTTGGGTTGTGCAAAACGACCTTGACCCCGAGCTGGCCAAAGCCTTGGAAGACGTTGAGCCGGGCCGCTGGAGCGACGTTGTCACCGTGAATGGCAACATGGCGCGTATTTACGTGGCTGATAGCCGCCAAGCGATGCCCGCCCAGCTGAACGCCTACCGCGAGCGTGTGATGAATAATATTTTCGGTAACCGTGTGGAGCTTGAGGCGCGGCGCTTCATGCAGAACCTGCGGCAGCGTGCCTTCCTTGACGTTCGGTTGTAGGAGTAGTTGCGATGAGTAATGTGAGGCCGGACAAGCGGCTTGGGCAGCATTTCCTGCATGAGCGCCGCATTGTGGAGCGGATTGTGGAGGCTGTGGGGGCTGAGGCCGGTGAGCAGGTTATTGAGATTGGGCCGGGCACTGGAGTGCTGACCAAAGCCTTGCTGGAAGCGGGTGCCGTGGTGACGGCGATTGAGATTGACGAGCGTTGCTGGGACGGGCTGGAAGCCATGAGCCGCGCGTACAACGGGCGGTTAACCGTGGTACGGGGTGATGCTTTACAAGTACTTGGCCGCGAGGTTGTGGTAAGTGGAAGGAAAGTAGCGGGTAACCTGCCGTACAATGTGGGTACCGAGATTGTGGTGCAGTTGGTGACCACGGCACAGCCGCCGAAAGACATGGTTTTCATGCTGCAAAAAGAAGTGATTGAGCGGATTTGTGCCGTGCCGGATACGCGCGACTGGGGGCGGCTGGGTGTTCTGTGCGATTTATTATGCGAACGGGAAGATTTGTTTGATGTGGCGCCGGGGGCGTTTACCCCGCCGCCTAAAGTGATGAGCAGCGTGGCGCGATTAACCCCCCTGCCCCAGCCCCGTGTGGCCGTGGATATGCGCAAGCTTGACCATGTGCTGCGGCTGATTTTCGGGCAGCGCAGGAAGATGTTGCGCGGCGTTTTGAAAGGTGTGGTAAGTGAAGAGGCCATGCTGGGGTTGGGGATTGAGCCGAGCCTACGCGGTGAAGTACTTGATACAGAACAGATTTGTGCGCTTGCGAACTTAGCGTGAGGTTGGGGGCTTAGGCCCCCTTTTTATGGAGAATTTCGGGGTTAGGTGGTTGAAAAGGTGCGGTTGGGGCCCATAATTTGTTTAATTCCCGCTTGCGGGATGACTGAATGTTTCCATATTTCAAACTTGAGAGGAGAATTCCTATGGCTCGCACCAGAGGAGTGGATATCGATGCGCTTGACCGTGAAGATGACGGTCGGCCCATCAAAAAAGGCAAGGGACAGGGCAAGGGTGGCAAGGCCAAAAAGTCTGAAAAGACTTTGGTCGAGCAGTCGCCCGTTGTTGAGGCGTCCGATGAGGACGTTGACCCTGATATGCTGGCGGCCGCAATGCGCGACCTTCAGCAGGAGGCTTCTACTTCTTCTTCGCCCTTTGCGGGGTTGAAGGAACAGCTTGAGGCGAAGGGTTCGGAGCCTGTGGTTTCGGAGCCGGTGACGAATTTGGATGAGGCGCAGGGCCAGACTGAAGGTTCGGGTGATACCGAGACTAAGGTCGAAACCGAGACTCGGGTCGAAACTGTGGCTCCGGTCGAACCGGAAGCACAGGCTGAACCTGAAACTTCGGCTGAAGCTTCTGTTGAGTCCGATGTTGACCTTTGGGTCAAGGCGGCTCAGGAGCTGGAGGACGAACTGTTTGACATTCGGGACGCTGCCATTGAGGCGGCGATTCAGGAGGTAGAGTCGGACATCGCGGCTGCGGCTGATGCTATGGCCAAGGCTGATGAGGCCATGGCTGAGGCTGAGCGCATCAAGGCCGCGGCTGAAACCGCTGCTGCTGAGGCTGCTAAGGCCAAGGCTGAGTTCGAAGCACAGGCTCAGGCCCTGGCTGAGGCTCAGGCTGCTGCGGCGGCGACTGCCGAAGCTAAGGCTGCCAAGTGGGGGGGCTATGTTCCCAGAAAGGCGCCGCCATTTGAGTTGTCTGGGCGGTAACATCATGGTCGGGGGGATTCATATCCTCCCGGCCTTTTTTTGTTGGTTTTGGGGGTTTGGGTGGTATGGTGGGTTTGAGCCAAGTGCTTACACCCCCTGCCCTTTTTGATGGAGGACTTGATGACTTCCCATAACCCCTACGGGGAAATACGGAACCTGCGTGAAGCCCAGATTTACTTTGGTGGCGTGGCCCACTTTCGGGGACGGATACGGTTTTGTCTGCTGAGAGATATTCCGGCTGCGGAACGGGCCGAAGCCATGCTGCTGCTAGCTGATGAAATTCATGCCATGCGGCAGGCCGACGTGCGCGGGCTGCGCGAGCAGGCAGAGACGTTGCTGAAAAGCGACACGAAACGGTAGGAGGCGCGGGAATGCGCCTCCTTTTTTGGCTTGTGCGTTGTGAGTGTTGGGCTTTTACGGCAGACTTGGGACATAGACGATCCTTTTTCGCTTAACCCTGCCTGAACTGACTGAGCTGTGAGACCTTTTCACCCATTTGAGGAGACCAGCGATGCCAAGTATGAACCGCAGACCTGCGGCGCGTGGAGCGAGCCTGCCTGATGCGCCCCTGAATGAGCCTATTCTGATTTTAGATGCTGACGATGCCGACCGCCACCTGATTGGGTACGGTGTGCGTGCCCTGATAGATGCGCTGAACGGAATGGGGATTGAGAGATCATCCCTGAACGATGTGCAGGCGATTTACCTGACGGACACGGACTATGACCGCTATGTGACCCACGGTATGTGGCGCGAGTTCAGCCACGACCGCGACGACAACTGGCAGAATGAGACCACGGTGGGCTACCTGATTCGCAAGGGCCTACTACGCCGCGGTGCGCCGGACGGGCACAGTGAGTTGCTGCGCCACCGTGCGGCATGGGACCTTGCGGTGTATGGCCGCATGATGACGCTGAACTAGGATACCCCGGGGAAACCCGGGGCTTTTTTGTTGTTTTGTATGCGATTTTAGGGCATGGTGGGGGCCTAAATGACCTTTTTCAATTCCTTTTGAGGAGACTTCTATGACTCAGAGAGATGAAACTTCCCCTGAAGACGGGCATAAACCTGACAAGCCTATGACACCTGAGGAGATTTTAGCTTTGGGGCGTGCTGAGCTTGTTAAGCCGAGTGCCCCTAACCGGAAGCCCCGACGCGAAGATGCTCCGCTGAGTTCGGCTTCGTTTACTTTCCCTAAGGAATGACTCTTTTTCCGTAGCTTAGGAGGCTTGGATGTTGAACAGACGTGAACTTCTGAAAATGACGGCGGCAGGTATGGCGGTGGCAGCCAGTGGGCTTGGTGTGGCGGAAGCTGCAACGGGCAAGCTTGTGGGGCATTCGTTCTTTTGCCTGTTTGACGTGTATGACGGGCGGGTTGCGATTGAGGATATCGACTACATCCTGCTGACGCAGGCGAGTTTTATCCGGATTCATGAGCGATTGGACCAGTTGCACCGTGCTGAAGCAAGGCAGTTGCGGAACCCCCGCCACGACTACGGGGTGGCCAAGATGAAGGATGCCCTGATGCACAGGGAGCTGCTTGCAGCCGACAAGCTGCGCGAGCGGGAAGAGCTGGATGAGATTCCGGAGATTCTCTGGGAGCGTGGTGGACGGCCGTTTGACAGCGGCGGGAAGTTGAGTGATGCGCGATTGCGGAAGTTCGCCTTCCTGATGAACGAAGATGATTACCTGCGACATATGGGTTATGCGGGGTAGTGACAGGCCCGGAGAGATACTCTCCGGGCCTTGTTTTGTATGCGGTATTGGGGTAGTGGGTGGAATCATTATTTCCTTTTTAACTTCTTCGCACAGGGAGACTTGCGATGTTGAACAGACGTGGATTTTTTAAGGCGGCTGCGGCCGTTGGTGCCGTGACTGCGGTGACTGCCAGCACTGAGGCGGCCACTGAGGCTGAAGTTGTGCCGCCGCGCATACCGGATGGCCCCGTTGTTGGGATTGGTTTCCGCCCACTGCTGGAGGCGCTGACCGACCCTGAGTTGGCGGCGCGTGTGGTGACGATTTATGCGAGTTACACCGACCAGCAATCCCTCCACATGCATTTCATGCAGCAGGATACCGACAACTGGCGGGTTAAGCTGGACGAGGCGAAGCATAAGATTGATGAGCTGAAAGCGGCCGGCAAGTTGAGCGATTATGCTGATTGGAACGATTTGGACATGCGCTACGACGACAGTTGGCCGGATGAGGCGAATGGCGAATGGCAGGCGTTTCCGTTTGTGACGATTGCTGAGCAGCGGCTGATTGATGAGGCGGCTGTATAACGAAAAACCCGGAGAGTGATTCTCCGGGTTTTTTTGTGCGAGCAGCTTAACTAAGCGGCTTTGGAGGCGGTGGTGCTCATGTGCGCGATGATGTTGTCCGCGAATTGGGAGCATTTGACTTCGGTGGCGCCGTCCATGAGGCGGGCGAAGTCGTAGGTCACTTTCTTCGAGCTGATGGCGCCTTCGACACCGCTGATGATGAGGTCCGCGGCTTCGTTCCAGCCCAGATAACGGAACATCATTTCCCCGCTGAGGATGACGGAGCATGGGTTGACCTTGTCCATCCCCGCGTATTTCGGGGCGGTGCCGTGTGTGGCTTCGAAGACCGCGTGGCCGGTGACGTAGTTGATGTTGGCGCCAGGGGCGATGCCGATACCGCCGACCTGGGCGGCGAGAGCGTCCGAAATATAGTCCCCGTTCAGGTTGCAGCAGGCGATGACGGAGTATTCACGCGGGCGGAGCAGGATTTGCTGGAGGAAGGCGTCGGCGATGCTGTCCTTGATGAGGAGTTTGCCGGCGGGGACGTCTCCCTTGCATTCGTCCCATGTCACGATTTGATCGCGGAACTCGGTTTTGGCGAGGTCGTAGGCCCATTGCAGGAAGGCACCTTCGGTGAACTTCATGATGTTGCCCTTGTGGACGATGGTGACGGACGGGAGTTTGTGCTCCAGCGCATACAGGATGGCGGCGCGGACGAGGCGCTCGGTGCCTTCCTTCGAGACCGGCTTGATGCCGAGGCCGGAGGATTCGGGGAAGCGGATTTTCTTAACGTTAAGTTCTTCCTTCAAGAACTTGATAAGTTTGTTAACTTGTTCGGAGCCTGCGGGGAATTCGATACCGGCGTAGATGTCCTCGCTATTCTCGCGGAAGACGACCATGTCCACGGCTTCCGGCTGTTTGACCGGGCTTGGCACGCCGGTGAACCAGCGGACGGGGCGGAGGCAGGTGTAGAGGTCCAGCTCCTGGCGCAGGGCGACGTTCAGGCTGCGGAAGCCCCCGCCGACGGGCGTGGTGAGCGGGCCCTTGATGCCGATGAGGTATTCGCGGAAGGCGGTGAGGGTTTCTTCCGGCAGCCAGACTTGTTCACCGTAGACTTCATTCGCTTTTTCGCCGGCGTAGACTTCCATCCATTCGATTTTGCGCTGGCCGCTATAGGCGCGCTCCACGGCGGCGTCGAGGACGCGTTTGGAGGCGGCCCAGATGTCCGCGCCCGTGCCGTCGCCTTCGATAAAGGTGATGATGGGGTTATTGGGGACGACTAATTGGCCGTTTTGAATGGTGATTTTCTCGCCGGAGGTGGGGGCGGTGATTTTGTTGAATTGCATGGTGGGTCTCCCTTTTCAGTTGGGAGAGGATAGGCCTGAAAGAGGTTAGAAGCTAGAGGTTAGAGGTTAGATTGGTGCTTAAAAATAGGCCGTGGTGGCTAAATTAAGGTGGTTAGTAGATGTAATTACGGACGATGGCCCAGAGGTTGATGAAGCTGGCGGTGTAGGGGGACTGGGGGAAGTAGATGAGCAGGGCGATGTTCACGAAGAGGTAGGCGATGAAGGCCAAGGTGGCGATGAATACGGCAGAGGCGATAATGGCCGGTAGGGGGAGGCTGAAGCGCGGGGTGCGCGTGACCGGGCTTTTCATGCTTAGTGGGGGGATTCGGTGTGGTGGCCACCGTGGTGGAGGTGGAGGCCAAATTCTTCGGTGGCGAACCAGGCGAGGTCCAGCACCAGTAGTGCCAGCGAGAAGTAGAAGATTTTGAGGCTGGAGCGCTTTTTGGGTTGGCAGTCCCCGTGGTGGCAGTGGGAGGCGGCGGTATGGCAGTCGATACGGTAGGCCACATAGTTCAGGATGCCGGAGAGGACGACGCTGGCGATGGCGATGATGAGGAGGATGGTGTGGTAGTTATCCACAAACTGGTACAGCGGATTGGTAGCGAGGACGCCCGCGAGGCCGATGGTGGTGCCGAGGCTGATAATGGCCATGGCCACCGGAACACCGCAGCAGAAAATATGCGGCAGGATGGACAGTACGCTGATGATGCTGGTGGAGCGGAGGATGGTGGTGGGCTTCATGGGATTCATATGTAAAACATTAACATGCATGTCAAGCAGGTGTCCCCATTAAAAAAACCCCGCTTGCGCGGGGTTTCTTGGGGCTGCCTTAGTGGGCGGCGGGGACGGGAGCAGGTTTTTCGGCAAAGCGGAGGACTGCGGGGAGGCTTGCGACCTGAGTGCGCAGGGGATCCAGCTTGCTGGTGAGGCCTTCGGGTTCGAAGCACGGCGACGGCTGAGGGATGAAGTCGGCGACATCCAGCGACTTGCAGGCGGTCTCGTGTTTGCAACCTTTGCACATGGTATTTTCCTTTCTGAAAACAGATAAGCGAGGGATTCAGGCGGCGAGGAGCGCTTTTTGACGCTCCTGCACCAAAGGCAGGATGCTGATGAGGCAGCCGACGCAGCGCTTTTGGAAGCGGCGCTCGGCTTCGGCTTTTTCCGGTTCGGATAGCTTTTGATAGCTTTCCAGTTCACGGGCCAGCGTGTTGGTGGCTTCGACGACGAGGGGTTTGAAGTCCGCGCTTGTCATTGTTTCGAAGGCCATGCCGGGATAGAGTTGCAGGATGCGGGTGACGACCTTTTCCTTGCTCAGGTTAATGGTTTTGTCATCCAGGAAGATGCGCAGGCATGAGCAGCTTGCGGTATCGGACATGAGTGTCATTGGATGACCTCCATTCAGAGAAACGATGTGATGGTGTTTATAGGTTCGGTATAAACCTATGGCGCGTGGATTCAATGGCAGAAATTTTAGGGTTTTATGCCCCTGCCCTTTTTGGGATAAAAGGTAAGTTTATGAAAAATTTCATATTCATTTTCGTAATTTTTTCAGGGTTTTTGGCAGTTGTGCATCAGGGGTGAAGAATTGTGCAGATTTGGTTGTGCCGAATTGAAAAAATGCCGCCCGAGGGCGGCATTTTGTTTAGGGCATGAGGTCCGTGTTCACAAAGATAACGGCCCAGTCGGTTTCCCTCAGGGAGGGAGTATCGGCTGCGAGCATATTCTTGTAATAGGCGCGGCGCTCCTTGATGACGTCCGCGCGGGCGGGGTCCCCCTTCGGTGGGATGCTGTCTGATTTCAGCATGGTGCGGATTTCTTCGGTCACTTTGTCCCGTGGCAGGATGGGTTTGCTGATAACGGAGGGAAAGGATTGCACTTTGCTTGCGGCAGACTGAGACATGCGAGACCTCCTTCGCTGTGAGAAAACGTGAATGGGTAAAGCTGGTATATGCCTGAGGCAGAGAGCCTTCAATGCCAGAAATTTTAGGGTTATTGCGCCTAAGATAACTGGCGATTGAATTTGTACATGAGGCTGTAGGTGCCGACGGTGAGCGGGGGTTTGGTCTCGGCGACGTATTCGGCGTCCTCCAGCATTTTGATATCGTCCTCCGGGATTTGGGAGAGGAGCACGCTTTTGGGGCGGATGCCGGAGGTTGAGCGCACTTGCACGTAACCACGGGCGGTTTCGTTGACTTTTCTCAGGACATCCGCGCGGCCTTCCAGCATGGAGGCGACGATGATGAGGTCGTATTCCGAGAAGTCGATGTTCTGGCCGCCGGTTTCGATGACCTTCCAGCCGCCTTGCGGGAAGAACCGGCTGAACCATGTTTCGCACCAGCGGCAGGCGGGGCCGTAGAGGTCCACCACCGTGATATCCGCCCCGCGCGCGCGCAGGGACAGGCAGGTTTGTGGCATTGCGCCCGGGCCGATGTTGCAGATTTTCATTTTGGAGATGTCCATCCCCAAGCTGGTGTAGAGTTCTTGCTCGCAGCGGAGCATGTCCGCGTAGCTGGTGAAGAGCCAGTGGGAGTTTGTGGCTTTTTGGAAGTCCTCATACGTTTGGCAGGTTTGGGAGAGGTCCTCCGCGATGATGAATTCCAGACGACTGTTGAGGGACGACCAGAGGTGCGCCATGGCGTTTCTGGCCTGTTGCAGGCGAGTGATGTTGCGAGGGTCCGCGACCGCTTTAGCGGCGAAGGGCGCGTTGATGACCTGACAGAACTGTTTATGGCGCGTGGCCATTTCCGGGAGAGACGGCAGATGCTCGTTCCATTTGACCAGTGTTTGGCCATAGTTTTCCACTTCGTTCCAGAAGACTTGTGGTGATGACATGACGTGCCCTTTTTATACTTAGGGGAGCGTCATACGCCTCTTTCAGAATTCTTCAATGCCATAAATTCTAGGGTTATTCCGGCTGGTGGGCAGCTTGGGATTAGGCGAGAGGTTTGTCGTAATGAGATGTTTTGATATCGTTGGCAAAGTTGACGAAGCCTAGCGTTTCCCAATGATTACGGAGTTTGAGAGCGGCGATGTCGCAATGCAGATACATTGTATGATAGCCGTAATTGACTGCGGCAAGTTCCCGCAGGGTAACCAGTGACTTGCCCATGCCCTGCCCACGGTAGGCCGGGTGGATGTACATACGCCAGTTGGAGGCGATTTGCTGGCAGTCGCCGTATCTCTCCCGGAATTTTTCCACCATGTTCGGTTTCCAGAAGAGGCCGCGCATACCGGCGGTGCCGATGACTTCGCCCTGCGGTGAGCGCAGCACGAACATGCAGCCGCGGTTGGCGGCGGTGTAGTGGCTGGCTTCGCCTTCGAGGAGGCTGTCGAGGTCCTGATGCCAGTCCGGATTATAATCAAACCCATAGACTTCCTTGACCATGGCGAGGCAGAAGGAGCGGATTTCCTGCGCGGTGGTTTGGTCCGAGGAGTCCCACTGGCTGAGTGTTACCCCCTTGGCGAGCAGCGGCAGCAAGGGGGACGGAGCGGCTTCCGCCAGTTTTAGCGCATGAGCGGGGACCATGCGGGGTCTGAGGCGTTGGTTGGGGTTGGGAGCTCGCGCAGGTTGTAGCCGGTGAGGTCGATTGTGAACACACGGAATTTATCCGAACGGGTTTGCTGGCGGCTGAAGACCAGCACGCGGCCATTGGGTGCCCATGTGGGGTTGTCGTCCATGTAGCTGTCCGTCAGTATGCGTTCTTCGCCGCCTTCGGGGTCTATCACGCCCACGTTGAACTTGCCCTGGTACTGCTTGATGAAGGCGATGAGGTCTCCGCGCGGTGACCATGCGGGGCTGTAGTAGCGGCCGTCCCCGTAGGTGAGGCGTTTTACGTTGGAGCCGTCGGCGTCCATAATATAGAGGGCTGAGACGCCGCCTCTATCCGAACTAAAGACAATTTTCTGGTCGTCCGGCGAGTAGCTGGGCGAGGTGTCCGTCGTGCGGTTGTAAGTGAGGCGTTTGAGGGCGCGGGAGGCCATGTCCATTTCGTAGATTTCGGCGTTGCCTTCGTGGCCTGCGGTGAGGGTCATGGCCAGTTTGTTACCCTTGGTGTTGAAACGCGGGGTGCTGTTGAGGCCTTCGAAGTCCCCGATAATCGTTTGCTGGCCGGTGTTGATGTCCCACAGATACAGGCGCGGTACGCCGCTGGCGTAGGACATGTAGACCACCTTTTGCAGGTTGGGGTTGAAGCGCGG
>JAIXZU010000095.1 GCA_027489415.1 Alphaproteobacteria bacterium | reverse complement strand
GGCGGAGGTAGTCGTAGATTTCCGTGATGGTGCCGACTGTGGAGCGCGGGTTTTTGGAGGTGGTTTTTTGCTCGATGGCGATGGCGGGGGCGAGGCCGTCGATGCGGTCAACGTCCGGCTTGTTGTTCAGTTCGAGGAACTGGCGGGCGTCGGCGGAGCGGCTTTCGACGTAGCGACGCTGGCCTTCGGCGTAGATGGTGTCAAACGCCAGAGAGCTTTTACCTGAGCCGGATACGCCCGTGATGACCGTGAGAGTCCTTTTCGGGAGGGTTAAAGAGACGTTCTTTAAGTTGTGTTCCCGTGCGCCCTTGATGATGAGGTGCGTGGTGGCGTTCACGTTTTGGGTGGTAGCGGGCTGGGTGGGTTTGCTCATGGTGGTATTTGTTGCACGGAATTCAAATGTTGGAAAGAGGGGTTTAATGGTATGGCTAATGTTTTGGCGAGGAATTCGTTTCCGATATTAAAAAATACTACTCAGTAAAATTGTATGCGAATTTTTGCTAGGCAGGGTTGTAAGTTTGTTGTAGGTTCCTGAGTGGAAGAAAAACACTCCCTCTAAGGCCCGAAGGGCAGGAGAAAGACCATGAAACGTTTGATATTTGGCCAGCTGGTGCTGGCCGGGGTGATGGCGGCTGGTGTGAGCTACGCTGCTGATTCACCCGAAACGCGCACTTCAGGGGCCTGTGTGAAGGTCCTGAAAGTGAGTGTTGTTCCTCCGCAGGATTCGAACCTTGCGGCACTGTTCCCCCAGCCCGTGGCAGGGTTTGGGGGCACCGCGACCGGGAACGTGACGATTACCAGTGGTGACAATGGTTACAAGAATACGCAGCGCCAGATTGTGTTCCTTGACGAAAAGGGAGCGCCGCCGCCACTGAAGGATTATGTACCGCTGAGTGTGTTGTGTGAGGGCTAATGGAGCATTATGCCTTTCCAGAACAACTTCGGCTGTGATGACGCTGATTAATGGCCCGACAGGATGTCGGGCCGTTTTTTTGTGTTGAGTCTAATCATGGCTGGTATACTGCCCTTGCTGGGAGTATAGTTTACTTAGAAACAATCGTTTTCCGAAGAGGAACAAGAACATGACACGTTTTGTGAATGGGCTTTGCGCCCTTGGAGTTGCTTTGGTGAGTGTAGTTAGCCCGGTGTGGGCACAGGATACGGCCCAATGTGCGTTTTATGAGGGGCGGGACCAGTCCCTTGGTGTTGAGGCGAAGCCCGGACAGTACGTTTACGTGCAGTGGGCCGAGCTGAACGGGCCAAACGACGGCGTTAACTTCGGAGAGCCGATGATGCCGACCCGGGATGGATATGCTGAGCCGCAGTATGTTGCGCCGGGATGGTACATCTTCCGCAATACCGACCAGAGCATGGTGAGAATTGACTACCGGAACCGGGATTTTATGCCGGAGAAGTTTGAGGTTAAGATTTGTTTGACCGACAAACCGATTGACCCGAGGGGTATCCCCGGGAAGTTCTAGGCCAAAGATTGCGAGAAGGCGGGGGAGTTTTCCCCCGCCTTTTGGCTTTTTAAAGGGCATTTCCTTTCATGGAAGATACACCCCCCAAGGTGAGTTTAGTGTTTTTTGAGTTGAGTGTTGCGTTTTTGGGGTGGAATACCCCACAATGGGAGTAATGATTCGGCAATATGAACTGATTGAAAAGGTGCGCGCCTACAACCCTAAAGCGGATGTAGGCCTGATTAACCGTGCCTATGTGTATTCCATGAAAGCCCATGGCAACCAGAAACGGGCCAGCGGGCAGCCGTATCTGGTTCACCCGCTTGCTGTGGCGGGGATTCTGGCCGACCTGCAGCTGGATGATGCCAGCATTGCTGTTGGGCTGCTGCATGATACGCTGGAAGATACCCTTTCCACCTACGATGAAATTAAGAGCCTGTTCGGTAATGAAGTTGCCGAATTGACCGAGGGTGTGACCAAGCTCTCCAAGATTAGTTTTGAAGATAAAGCGGTTGAGCAGGCGGAGAACTTCCGGAAGTTGTTACTGGCGATGAGTAAGGACATCCGGGTGCTGTTGATTAAGCTTGCGGACCGGATTCATAACATGCGCACCCTTGGTGCCTTTGCGAATGAAGCCAAAAAACGCCGGATTGCCCGAGAAACACTGGATATTTACGCGCCGCTGGCAGACCGGATTGGATTGCATGTTATTAAGGCTGAGCTGGAGGATTTAGCGTTCCAGATACTTGAGCCGGATGAATACGCGATGATTACCCGCCGCATGACTGAATGGCGTGAGCAGGAAGACCTTGTTAATAAAATTACGACCGTGTTGCGTGATGAGTTGGACGCCGCTGGTATTCAAGCCGAAGTGAGTGGCCGTGAAAAAGCGGTTTACAGTATTTACCAGAAAATGGTGCGCAAAAGCCTTGCGTTTGACCAGCTGACCGACATTGTGGCCTACCGGATTGTGACCGATGACAAGCGCGGTTGCTATGAGGTTCTGGGTATGATGCATGACCGGTTCAAGGCGATTCCCGGGCGTTTTAAAGATTACATAAGTGCGCCCAAGCCGAATGGTTACCAGAGCCTTCACACCAGCGTTGTAGGGCCTTTTGGGAACCGGATGGAGGTGCAGATCCGGACTAAGGACATGCATGATGTGGCCGAGAATGGTGTGGCCGCGCACTGGCTGTACAAGCCCGGAAAAGGCACCGATGTGAAGAACGAGCAGGCGGCGGTGGCGAAAGAGCCCAGAAGCAGCCCGTACCGCTGGTTGAAGAGCCTTGTTGAGCAGTTGCAGGGGGTTGATGACCCTGCGGAGTTCTATGAAAATGCCAAGCTTGAGCTGTTTAGTGACAACGTGTTTGCGTTTACGCCGAAGGGCGATGTGATTCAGTTACCGAGGGGTGCAACGCCGCTGGACTTTGCTTATGCCGTGCATAGTAATTTGGGGAACAAGACGGTTTCCGCCAAGGTGAATGGCAGTGTGGTGCCGCTGCGCCGTGTGCTGGAAAATGGTGACATGGTGGAGGTGGTGACCAGCCCCCACCAGCACCCGAACCCGGGTTGGCGGGAGTTTGTTGTCAGCAGCCGGGCACGAGCGGCGATTAACCGTTTCCTGCGCCAACAGGAGCGTGTGGAGCAGGTACGGCTGGGAAGGGAGATTCTGGAGAAGTCCTCCCGCCGGGACGGGTGGAGCTGGACGGAAAAAGAGCTTGGGAAGCTGGTTGGGAAGCTGCCGGTCCAGCAAATTGACAATGTCGATGATATTTTTGCGGCGCTGGGGCAGGGGCGGTTGTTCCCCCGACAGATTATGGAGCTGCTTTACCCTGAGATGGCTGTTCCGGTTGGAACCAAGGCTGACCTTGCCGCTGAAAAAGCCCTTGAGCGCATGGGTAAACGCAAGGCCGCTGCCAAACATGCCAAGCAAGATGACAATGGGAAGATGGTCGATGAGGCTGTTGGGCTTGAGGGGATTACGCCGGGGATGGCGATTCACTTCGCCAAGTGCTGCAGCCCGTTGCCGGGCGAGGATATTGTGGGGATTATTGCGACAGGGAAGGGGATTAACATCCATATGCGCACCTGCCATAACCTTGAACAGTTTGCCGACCAGCCCGACCGTTGGTTGCCGGTGAAGTGGAGCAAGGATGCGGAAGAGGGCGATTTACGGAATTTTGTTTGCCGGTTGAGGTTCCATGTCAAGAACGACCCGGGGGCGCTGGCGACGGTGACCAGTACGATTGCGAACGCTGATGCGAATATCATTGAAATTGCGACTGAGCACCGGACGGCGGATAGCAGTGCCATACGTTGTGAGATGGAGATTAAGGGGAAAGAGCATTTGAATAAGCTCATCCAGCAGCTTTCCGGTTTGAAGGTGATGCTGCGGGTTGAGAAGATTTACGGCTGGAGCTAGGCGTTGCTTACAGCCTGCTTTTAAAAGCGGTTTATTGCAAGTGTTGGCTGGCCTCCGGTAGCTTTTGAATGGTATAGAGTTTCTGTACCTATTCATGAAACAAGAACATATGGCGGATTAGAGACTCGTGAACATGCTGAATGTGCCAAAATCGAGGAAGCGGGGCATTCATTCGACGCATCGTGCCGCGAACAGTTCCGGATGGCATGATACCTTCTGGCCAAGCATGGGTTGGCAGGCTTTTTTCCTTTATATCTTGCTGAAATTGCGGCGCAGTGCTTCCGACCCGCATCGGGTGGCGCTAGGCATGAGTATTGGGATGTGGGCGAACTTTTTGCCGTTGCCGGGGTTGGGTTCGGCGCTTTCTATCGGGTTAGCGTGGTTGTTGCGCGGGAATATGATGTCCGCATTTATCGGACAACTGTTTGGGAACGCTTGGACCATGCCGATTATCTGGTGGGCTTGTTACAAGGTTGGTTTGCTGGTGTTTCCGCTTGATGCGAGTGCCGTTGGATTCAAGATGTTGTTGGCAAATATTGATAATACCGAGTTTTTGCTGGAAAACTGGCGCCAGCTTGCGAGCAGCGTGATGCTGCCTGTGGCTGTGGGGGGGCAGATGATTGGTATTCCTATGGCAATTATCAGTTACTGGCTGACGCATTGGGAAGTTAGACGTTTCTGGGAAAAGCGGCGGGCTGCCAATGCGGCCAAGCAGCGTGCCTAGGCCTTGGCGGCCCACGCGTAAGCGAGGAACGGCTGCGAGGAAACGGCATGGCGTTTTTGCCCATGTGCGGGAATACGTATGGCCGAGTATGGGCATTGTTGCTTTTGGCCGGTTGAGCCTTTTGAAGCTATTCAGGCAGGTGAATGAGCCTGGATACGTTGCCCGTGGGGCGGCGATAGGTGTGTTGACCGCGTTTTTCCCGATTGTGGGTACGCATACGATGATTCTGGCTGGGTTGAGTGTGGTTTTACGCTCCAGCTTTGTGGCGGGAATGCTGTTCAGCATGCTGGCTAACCCTTGGACGATTGGCCCGATGTGGGCGGGGAGTTTCCATGCCGGGCAATGGCTTCTGGGCAAGCCGCCGTTGAGCACGGAGGCCTTAACCCACATGAATGGACTGGGGTTACATGGTATTATTCAGCAGTTGGATAGTTTGTTGCAGAATGTGATTTTCCCCACAGTTATTGGTGGTGCTGTGATTGGCGGGCCGCTGGCGGTGTTTGTTTATGTGATTGTTTACTGGCAGTTACGGCGCCGACGTGCTAGGACAGCGGCATGATTACGGGAATTGGAACTGACGTATGCCGGATTGGCCGGATTGAGGCTGTGCTTGAGAAGTTCGGGCCCAAGTTCCTTGAGAGAATTCTGACCCCTAAGGAGCGGGAGGGCCACTGGGGGGCGCGGCAACTGGCGCGCCGCTGGGCGATGAAGGAAGCGGTTGCCAAGGCAACCGGACACGGGATTGGGGCTGAGCTGAGTTTTCAGGATATTGAAATTATGCGTGATGCGAAGGGTAAGCCGGTTTGCCGTGTGCGCGAGTATGACCATATGACCATTTTTGTGAGTGCCAGCGACGATGGCGACTATGCGACAGGGATGGCTGTGATTGAGGCGGGAAGTTAACGTGAAAGCCTGTGGAAGGCTTGTAGCTGCGCCAGTTTTGAGTGATAAGACTTTATAAGAAAGAAATATTTTATGCATGATTTTGGCCAACAGGTGTGGGGCTTTGTGAAGACCCTTGGGATTGCCGCGTTTATTGCGTTCTTTTGCATTCGGGGCTTTATTTTTGAGCCGTTCAAGATCCCCAGTTCTTCAATGATGCCGACCCTGTTGATTGGCGATTACCTGATTGTGACCAAATTTGCCTATGGCAACCGCATGCCGCTGACGGATTATTTCTTCTGGCAGACCGAACCCCAGCGTGGCGACATTGTTGTGTTCAAGCGTGATGGTAGCGGGTTGCCGGGGAGTTTCTTTGGATTGGGTGAAACGTTGTTTATCAAGCGGCTGGTTGGCCTGCCAGGTGATAAAATTGCGTACCGCAACCAGACCTTGTTCATTAACGACCGTGTGATTACGACTACCGAAAATGGTAAATATGACCTTCAGTTGCCAGACGGGAACCGAATTGAGGCGGACTTGAAGACCGAGAACCTGCTTGGGACCCAGCACCAGATTTTACGTGACCCAAGCCAAGCTGGGCCTGAGTTGACGGAGACGATTGTGCCCGAGGGGATGTACGTGATGCTGGGTGATAACCGCGATAACAGCCGTGACAGCCGTTACTGGCAGTGGCCTAGCTGGGGGTTTGTGCCCAAGAGCGACCTAATGGGGCGTGCTGAATTCGTCTTCTGGAGTTGGGACGAGAATTGGAAGCCGCGGCTTGAGCGCATTGGCAATGGCCTGAGAGCGCAAATAAGCTGGGAAAATGGTGAAACCCTTAACCACGCCAAGGGCGGTTTGACTGCGTGACACAGGATGCTAAGTTTGGGGGGCTTGAGGCTAGTGTAGGGCATGTATTTGCCGACAAAGCTTTACTTACTGAGGCATTGACCCATTCCAGCCATGGTGGGGCGACTTATGAGCGGCTTGAGTTTCTTGGTGACCGCGTGCTGGGGATGGTTGTTGGAAACTGGCTATACCGGCGGTTTCCTGCTGCGCCTGAAGGGGAACTGAGCCGACGGCATACCTCCATGGTGCGGGAAAGCAGCCTTGTGATGGTTGGTGAGAGATGGGGCGTTGCGGATTACATTCTTTTTGGCGGTGGTGAAGCGCGCAAAGACAGTATTGTGGCAGATGTCGTGGAAGCGGTGCTGGGGGCTGTGTGGGTTGACGGTGGTTTGGAAGCTGTGCAGGCCATTATTGAGCGTGACTGGGCATTTCTGGTAGACCTGAAAGATGAAAAAGACCCCAAGAGCCGTTTGCAGGAATGGCTGCAAGGGCATGGGTTTGACTTACCGACTTACGAGGTTATTGAAGAAAATGGGCCAGACCATGACAAATTCTTCAAAGTTATGGTATACACCGCCAAAGGTGCCTGCGCAGGTGCAGGACGGAGCAAGCATGTGGCCAGTGCCGATGCAGCCCACAACATGATGAAAATACTTGAAGAGACTGGACAGAATTAAATGATGGTGCCGATTGAAGACATGCGTTGCGGCCTGATTGCCCTTGTGGGCGTTCCTAACGCAGGCAAAAGCACGTTGCTTAATGCGATTGTGGGCGAAAAAGTAGGGATTATTTCCAACAAGCCCAATACCACCCGCGTGACAGTGCGCGGCGTTGTGACCGAGGGTAATGACCAGATGGTTTTCATGGATACCCCGGGTATGAACCGCAGCAGCAAGGCCTTTGACCGGAGGCTGGTGCAGCAGGCAGCGGGCGCTGCCGCAGAGTGCGATATTCTGGTGATTTTATGTGATGGCGCCCTTGGTGACCGCGGCTTAAGCCCAGAAATGAAGCAACTGGCGGATGCTGGCAAAGCGCGCGGCCAGAAGGTTGTGGTGGTTGTGACCAAAATCGATAAGTTCAAGGATAAAGCCAAGTTATTGCCCATGCTGACCAAGCTGAATGACTGGGGGCTGGATGCGATTGTGCCTGTGACCGCTATTAAAGCGAATATTGATGGCGCGAGCCTTAAAGGTAGCGGTGTTGACCGTTTGCTGGCGGAGCTTTCCAAAATGTTGCCGGAGGGGCCGTGGCTCTTCCCGCCCGAGCAGGTGACGGATATGCCCATGCCACTGCGGCTGGCAGAGCTGACCCGTGAGCAGGCCATGCGCCAATTGCACCAAGAGTTACCGTATAGTGTTGGCGTAATTACGTCTTCCGTGGAAGAGCAGGAGGATGGCTCCCACCTCATTCACCAACAATTACTGGTTGGTAAAGAGCAGCATAAGCCAATGGTGCTGGGGAATGGTGGGCAGATGCTGAAGAAAATCGGGATGTATTCCCGCACTGAAATGGAGAAAATTCTGGGCACGCGCGTACGGCTGGAGCTGCATGTGAAAGTTGCGGAACGGTGGATTGAGCGGGAGCAGTGGTTGCGAGAAATGGGAGTTTAGAGTTTCGGGGCGCTGATTTTCGGCACGGACTCAAACGGCCCCTGGATAAGTTTTGGCGGGCCTTAAATACTCTTTTCTGTATTCGGCGCCCCGCCAAAACATTACCCAGAGACCGTTTAGAGCCTCGTGCGTGCAACCCTGAATTTCTGATGACATTTTGTGTGCTGGGGTGAGGGGGCAACAGGGTGGTTACGTGATGTTTTTGAGGATGCATTTTTGGGGTTGTGAGGGGGGGAGGGGTGTGATATCCGCGTTCTTGAGCTTGGCCTTCCCTTTTTGGGATTTTGGCTGAAATCCAACACATATAAGCGTTTTCTGACCCTCTGTTGCTTTAATTCTGAAAGGAGCAAGCACATGCAGATTGGTGAAACGGCACCCGAAGGGGTGTATGACATCACGTGCCTTGGTAAGGGCGCGCAGGGCCGTATGCGGTTTACCGACCGTGGCTATGGTACAGGCTCTTCCAAGCCTGATGCCGGCCTGGCCAAACGCAGGACCGCGCTCAGCGCTGCGTTCGGCGCTTTTTTGAAGACCCGCGGAATTCCGCAGGCTTTTGAAGGGCTGGAAAACCAGAATTCGGTGATTTGTCGGAAGTGCGAAGTCAAAATTCCGATGATGGTTCGGATTTCCGGCGACAAACCGATGCCCGAGGTACTGGCGGATGAGGGTTCCAGCCTTGCTGATGCCACGGTTACCTGTGCGGTAACGATTGCTGAGCAGGTGCAGGCCGCGCTCAATAGCATTCTGAAAAAGCATGGGTTGTTCGTGGCTGCCCTGAACCTTCGGTTCGGGTTTGCGGGCGAGATTGTTCTGGCCAGCTTGCTGAACTTCGACAATGTGGAAGTACGGTTTGCGGGTGGGACTTTTTCCGGCAAAATGACGAATGACCACCGGCTGGTGGAGATTCTGCTGGCTGAAACCCCTAGCCGGAAGGCTGCCTGAGGGCATTACGATGGCAACGGGCCGGTGATTTATCATCGGCCCGTTTGCGTATTTTGGTCACAGGGTGGGCGGCTGTGTGGGCCGCTTCGGTTGAGATTTTGCCTGTGTGGGCGCAGTATTACCGCCATGAGTTTACGTAACGGGCAGGGACTGGTGCTGGCGGTAAAGCCATTTGGCGAGCGCGATGCGTTGGTGGAGCTATTGTGTGCCGAGCGGGGACGTGTGCGCGGGTTGGTGAAAGGTGGGCGTGGCACGCGAGGCGGTATTGCCGCGGTTTTGCAGCCATTTAATAGTGTTGGCTATGAGCATTTCAGGCGTTTGGACGGGCAGCTTGGGACGCTGAGTGTGGAAATGGTGAAAAGCAGGGCTAGTATCTGGATGGGGGTTCATGAAGGAGCCTTTGTCGTGCCCTACTTAAGCGAGCTGTTAAGTGGTTTGCTGCCGGAGGAGCATCCTTATGAGGGTTTGAATGAGCGCGTGGTCAAGACGCTGGAAGCGGGCCATGGATGGCGCGGTTTAGTGGCGTTTGAGCTGTGGTTGCTTGATGTGGTGGGGTATGGGTTGCGGTTACGGCCGGAGGAGGGGGTGAGAGTTGAAAGGAACCAGGAACCAAGGAACCAAGGAACCGAAGGGGATAGTGAGTGGGCGTTTGTTTCTCCGGTTAGTGGGCGTGTTGTGGAGCGGGCGGCGGCGGCGGGTTATGAGACCAGATTGTTGAAATTGCCGTACTGTTTGGGTGGGGCGGAGTGTGATGAGGCTGAGGACTTTGCGATGGCGTGGCGATTGACGGGACACTTCATTGACAAAGCCCTGCATGGTGGCACGATGGCCAGCAGAGTAAGGCTTGGGAACCATTTTGCCCGAGAGATTGAGAAGAACTGTGAGCTTGAACAACAAAAGGATGAATACGATGCGCTGGCGGCTTAATGAGGTTTTAGGGATTTTGTTGGTGGCTTTGGCTGTTGGGCAGGTTCAGGCGGCGGAATTGGGGATTGCGCGGCAGAAAAGTGCGGTGTTTGCGGGTGGTTGTTTCTGGTGCATGGAGAGCGAATTTGAGAGCGAAAAGGGCGTTATTTCCACGGTGGCTGGTTACACCGGCGGTAAAGAGGTAAGCCCGACATACGAGCAAGTGAGCAGTGGCAAAACCGGCCACCGTGAGGCGATTGAAGTGGTGTATGACCCTGATGTGATTAATTATGCGCGGCTGCTGGAGATTTTCTGGAGCAATGTGGACCCGCTGGATGCTGAGGGACAGTTCTGTGACAAAGGTGAGCAATACAAGGCCGGGATTTACGTGGCGAATGATGCCGAGCGGGCGGCGGCGAAGCTGAGTGCGGATAACATGGCGAAAAAGCTGGGTAAGCCGGTTGTGACCGACATTATGACGCGCGGGCCTTTCTATACGGCGGAGGATTATCATCAGGACTTTTATAAGAAAAGTGCTGATAAGTACTGGAAATACCGGGCTGGGTGTGGGCGGGATAAGCGGTTGGAAGAGTTGATGAAATAAAGAAGCCGCCGTTACACAAGTGTAACGGCGGCTTTGTTTTAGCGGCGGAGGGCGAGCAGCTGGGCAAGGCTGTGGGGCTTGCTTTTCCAGCCATTGCCACAGGCGCCTTCGCGGATTTCAAGCGCGGCTACCCGGCCTGAATTAGAACGGAGCGAGATGCCACCCTCGGGGCGAAGGACGCCCTGTGCGGGGATGACGACGTAGGTTGTCGTCACTTTTTTGTTCATCCACTTGTCGGTTTCCTGGGTCTTGCGCACGCGCTTGAGCCAGAGGCAGCCGTCCGGTGCGGCGCTGTTCTGCATGGCGATGAGGCCGTGCTTGATCAGCGTTGCCTGGCCGGGGACGCCGGCGACGTACTTTACGTACGAACCGGAGGGGCAGGGCAAGATCGTAATGGTGATGGCTTCATCACGCATCGGGCCCGTGCGGCAGTCCCCCCGGGTCGGGAGTGATGCTGCGTTGGCCGTGGCCGTGGCTGTGGCCTGGACAGTTGTGCGTGCCTTGTTGGCCTTCACGACCGGCTTGGGGGCCGGTGCCTCTGCCATCGGGGCGGTGCCGCCGCCGATGATGCCGATGACTTGGCTACCGCCGGGGCCCTGCTTGCACACGACTTCGGCGGCGCCGGAGACATGAACTGCGCCGCCGGGGCAGTCGACAACGGCGGTGACGCCATTGGCGCAGGGGTTGGAATTCCGGCACTTGGCTTCGGCTTCCGACGCCGGCAGGCTGAAATATGTGCCGGCTGCGATGAGTGCGAAGGCTGCGAGGCCGTAGAAGCGATGATGGTACATCGAGGTTTTCCTTCTGATGGCCTGAACGGGATGTTCAGGCTTCGTGGTGCGAAAGTAATTCTAAGATGGAGGCATTCTCAGGCCCTTGTTATAGGGCGTTTAGCAAGAGTATACAAGGTTTAATGGCATAAAAAAGTACCGCGCTCAGAGAGCGCGGTACCTTCGTTTTGAGATCGCTGATCATTACTTGAGGGCAATGATTTCTTCGACAGTCTTGGCCTGCGAGCGGCCGGCGCAGGCGCCTGGCTTGATTTCTAAGCTGGCGATGGAGGCGGAAGAACGGAACTGGATCCCGCTGCCGTCCGTGCGAAGCACGCCTGCGGCGGGGATCGCGACCAGATCGGTGGTCACCTTCTTCTTGTAGATCGAGTAAGTGCCATTGTTCTTCTTGACCAGCTTGATCCAGAGGCAGCCCTTCGGCCCTTTGCCCTGAAGGGCAACGAGGCCGTGGTCGAGCAGTGTCTTCTGGCCAGGGACTCCGGCCACATAGATTGCGTTTCCGCCCGACGGGCAGGGAAGGATCGTGAGTGTTACGGCCTCTCCCTGCGTCGCGACGGGAACATTGTCGTTGCAGGAGGCTGCCGAAGCGGCCGATGCAAAGAAGATGCTGAAGAAGGCAATGGCGATTGCAGCGATGGTAGAACGCATGGAGTTTCTCCTTGGTTGGCTGGCTTTCCATGCGGAGAAAGCGAGCGACGGGGCTTGAAGAGGGCATGAGATGTGAGTAGCCCTCTTCGATGAATAAATTTCATGAAGAGCGCTTGGCTCTTGGATTGTTTATGAGGTGGGGCGTTAGGAGGTGTAGGTTTTGGCTGACAGGGTTGGGGTTTTTGGGCAGGATGTAAGGAATAACAGGGGAGTTTTTGTGATGCGTGAAGTTGTGATTGGGGCGGGAAGCGTTAGAAAAGTGAGCTTTGGCAAAGGGTTGCCGTTGGCGCTGATTGCCGGAACCTGTGCGATTGAAGGGCGGGAGATTACGCTGAAGACCGCCGGAGAGTTGGTGCGGATTTGCGATAAATTGGGTATTGGACTGATTTATAAAGGAAGTTTTGACAAGGCCAACCGCACCAGTGCCAAAGGTGCACGGGGGAGCGGCCTTGAGGCGGGCCTTGGGATTCTGGGTGAAGTGCGGGCCAGTGAAGGTGTGCCGGTTTTGACTGATGTGCATGAAACGATTCAGGTTTCTCAGGTATTTCAGACGGTTGATGTGGCGCAGATTCCGGCGTTTTTGGCGCGTCAGACCGACTTACTTGTAGCGTGCGGGACTGAGGCGGCCAAATACGAGGGGAAGGGCGTTAATATCAAGAAGGGGCAGTTCATGGCGCCTGCTGACATGGGGCCGGCGAGCTTCAAAGTGGCGGGTTGTGGAACGGATAATGTGTTGCTGACCGAGCGTGGGACGACGTTTGGTTACGGCGACCTTGTTGTGGATATGCGCGGGTTGCCGACGATGGCGGCGGCGGGGTATCCGGTTGTCTTTGATGTGACGCATTCGATCATGCAGCCCAGCGGGAAGGGTGACAGCAGCACCGGAAAACGGGAGTTTGCGGCGCCGCTGGCCAGAGCTGCCATTGGGGCCGGTGTGCAAGGGTTGTTTGTTGAGACACACCCCGACCCCGCAAATGCCATGAGTGACCGTGATACTCAGATTCCGCTGGATGCGATGGAGGCGTTTTTGTATCCTTTGGTGGAGTTGCACAAGCGGGTGCTGGAACTGGAATTTGAAAGAGCGGCCTAATGGCGATGGTGATTGTGTGGAAATGGCAGCAGAGGCTTAAGCCTTTGATTTTGCCGGGCTTAGTTGCCCTGCTGCTGCTTTACACAGGTGACCAGTTGCTGACCGGTGAGCGCGGGATTGTGACCTGGCGCGTGATGAAGACCCAATTGGCGAGTTTGAACGGTGACGTGCAGGGCTTAAAGGACGATATTGCCCGGCTGGAGCGGCACATAGCCCGTTTGCGGGGCGTTAACACCGGTGGCCCTGACCCTGACTTTGTGGATGAGTTGGTGAGGCGGGAATTAGGTTTGGTTCGGCCGGGGGATAAAGTGGTTTTGAAACTTGAGAATGGTGAGCTGCGCTAGGCGCGGATTTCCGCCACATTTGGGGCTTTTAATAGGGTTATTATAGCTTATTTGCAGGCATTTGTCAAGTTTTGCGTTTTGGTTAACGTATTGATGTTGTTTTGTTTATTGGGTTTTTGGGGGTGGTAAATGGAGGGAAAGTGCTTGGGCTGGGTTGAGTGAAGTTGGCTGTGGGGGCTGATTTTTGGTTACCATGGATGGTGAATGTAAGGAAAACAGGGGGAAAGCGGATGGAAGGTGATTGAGTGATTGGGTGATTGAGTGATGGGGGTGGGATGAATTTCATTGATTGGCGCTTCGTTCGGGTTTATGGGTGGGCTGTAACTGAACCTTTCCTTTAGGGAGCGGGGGGAAACCCCTGATATATTATGACACATGCGAAGCCGATGAACGCAGAGACCACGACCGACCGCATGGGCGCCACCGTGGACGAGCACATGGCAGGCAAAGCTGCCGTGGCGGTGAGCCTGATGACATTGGTGCCCGCGTGCACCGTGGTGGCCGGAGTGGCTGTTGTGGCCCTGTGGTGGATTGTGGCGACCCTGTTTGGCAGCCACGCCACTCCCAAGCAACTGCTGCACGACCCCCATGTGCTGGGCGTTGTGACGCTGATTCTGGTGGTTTTGGCCCTTGGTGTGGCCATGGCCATGTGGCTGAAGCGCAAGATGATTATTGAGCGTTTGTAATGCGTTTTGGGGCCCCTGCTGGGGCCCCTTTTTTAGTGATTTGTGATTTGTGATTCGTGATCTGTGATTCGTTAGCAGATGATGCTGCGGTTTATGGGAAATGAAGAAAGGAGCCTTGGGGCTCCTTTCCTTTTCGATCAGTCTTCGAAGACCACCTTCATGGTGGTTTCGATCATGATGATACCGCCGTCAGGCGCTTGAAGGGCAAGATATTGAATGCCCTTCATTGTCTGGTGGCCGCGGTTTACAAACGGGCCGGTGACGGTGACGGTATCGTGCTCGTCGCCACGGTGGATTGCGGTTTCACCGGCACTCGTAGATTTCCATCCGTTCCGAAGAACGGTTTGGATGCCTACTGTGTCGGGATTGCCGTTTTTCAGGTCGATGGTCACCGAATTATCCGTGCATGTGACGCCTTCGCGTTCGCAGAGGCTGACAGCCTCCAAGGCGAAGGCGGAGGTAGAAACGAGTACGGCAGCGGCGGTCATGATGATCTTGTTGAGCATTTCAGTCACTCCAGTGGGGCCGCGCGCAGCGGCAAGGTTGAAAGGTAATAATGTGCGGGGCTAAGCCTCGTTAGGTACTTATGTTGGGGTTTGAGAGGTTTTCTGGCTTTTTGCTGACATATTGGGTGCTTCAGGTCACCAAAAAGGAGCCTTGCGGCCCCTTTTTGAGATTCCAGCTAGGATTAGTGCTGGTTTTCCTGGGTGGTGACGTGCAGGCCGAGTTCCACCAGAACCGTGCCGCCGTTGGAGGCTGCGTAGCTGGCGTAGGTGGTGTCCCCCTTCGTGACGTTGTCCCCGCGGGTGGCGTCGCCGGTCAGGACGATGCTGTCCACGGCGTCTCCGGTGACGGTGAGGATGCCGTTGTCGGACATCGTCAGGATGTCGTTGACGTTCAGCGTCAGCTTGTCCGCACCGTTGTTCTTGAGGTCGATGCTTTCGACACTGTGGGTGGTGTCGTGGCTGATGACGATGTCGGAGGCGTTCATGACCTTCAGGGTGTCGTAGCCTTGGCCGCCGTCGATGCTGTCCGCAGCGGTGCTGTAGACGAGGAGGTCGTTGGTGGCGGTACCTTTGAGGTCTCCGTTGCTGTCGTTCGTGTAGAACACGGTACCGGCGCCGCGGGTTGAGCCGTCCTGCATCGTGACGCTACCCAGATGGCTGATGTAGGCGTCTCCGTACTGGATGCTGGTGCCGGTGGTGGTGAGGTTGATGGCAACGATGCCGAACTCTTCCAGACCGTGCAGTTCGCCTGCGTCCGTTACGCCGTCGGCGTCTGCATCCAGCCACAGTTTCAGGCTGGACCAGTTGGCGTCGTTCATGTCCACGACACCGTCGGTGTTCGTGTCTTCCAGGCGGGCGAGCTCGGTGAAGCCGTCCATACCGCGGCCACCGAAGACTTCGTTGATGCCGTCGATGACGCCGTTGCCGTTACGGTCGATGGAGAGGATGGCGTCGTCAGAGCCGTTGACCCAGGCGGTCCATTCGGCGGTGCCGTTGCCGTCGAGGTCGAACTTCGCGGTGCTGTTGGCGAGCATGCTGACGCGGATACCGTCGCCCAAGAGGTCGATGGTCAGCGGGCAGTCCCCACCGCCGCCGCCGCCGCCACCACCGCCGCCGCCGGTGTTACCGGCATTGACGTGGATGAAGACTGTGGCGTCGGAGATGGCGCCGCGGCTGTCCTGAATGCGGTAGACGAGGGTGGTGTCGTACGCTGAAGTGGTGCTGCCTGCGGTGTAAACGATGTTACCGCCGGAGACATAGGCTGAACCGATGCCGGGACCGCTGACGATGCCGATGATGCTGAAGCTGTCGCCTTGGGGGTCGGAGTCGTTCGCGACCACGTTGACGGCGCCGGAGCTACGGCTGGCCACGGTGAGGCTGTCGTTGCGGGCGATAACGCTGTTGCTGTCCGCAGCGATGTTGACCGTGATGGTGGCGGTGTCCGTTGCGCCCTTGAAGTCCGTCACTTCGTAGACGATGGTGGCGGTGCCGGCGTCACGCGTGGCATTGTTGTAGCGGATCTGGCCGTTTTCGATGGTGGCCGTGCCGCTGCTGACACTGACGATGCGGGTGATGCTGAAGGCGTCGCCTTGGGGGTCGGTGTCGTTGGCCTTGGCGTCGATCAGGATGCTGTTCACGTCACGGGCCATGGTGGCGGTGTCGTCGTTTGCGATGACGTTGTTGTTGTCCGCAGCGATGGTGACCGTGATTGTGGCGGTGTCCTTCGCGCCTTTGCTGTCCGTCACTTCGTAGACGATGGTGGCGGTGCCGGCGTCGCGCGTCGGGTTCGTGTAGCGGATCTGGCCGTTTTCGATGACGGCGGTGCCGGAACTGACGCTGACGATGCTGGTGATGGAGAAGTCGTCACCTTGGGGGTCTACGTCGTTCGCCTTCGCGTCGATCAGGATGGTGTTAACGTTGGAGGCCATGGTCACGCTGTCGTCGCGGGCGTCCACGCTGTTC
>JAIXZU010000106.1 GCA_027489415.1 Alphaproteobacteria bacterium | reverse complement strand
TGCTTTCCCATGTTTTTCGGGTATTGCGGTTGGTTATTCTGGCCGAAGACCCGAAACTCAGTGTGCGCGAGATGCTGATTGAACAGTACAAGGCCAACGGCGTGAACCTTGCGTTGCCATTCCGGCTTGGTGAGGCTTACCGCGTTATTTTCTTTAAGAAATTTTTTGGCAGTTATTACCGTTCGTTCATTTTCCTGCTGACAGAGCGGATTTTTGATTTTTCGACGATTCTGGTGATTTTTTACCTCGCGCGGTACTTTGCCAATGAGTGGCATGCGGCCTTCAGTTACGTGAATTACTTTACGATTTTGATGTTTGTTGGGATTTTCGGGTTCTTTTTTGTGGCGGAGGAAGTGCTGAGTATTCTGCACCGCGTGCTGCTGAGCCGGACGACCACGCGGATTGAGGTTCAGCTGATTAAAATCACGGGACAGATTTTGCGTGCGATTCATGATGTGAAGGCGATTTTGAGTAAGCGGGTGTGGGCATGCCTTGGGTTTACATTAGTGATTTGGGGGCTGGAAATTCTGGGGTTTGCCATGTTCTATAAATTGTTTGCCGGCCAGATTGATGCGTTGCTAAGCCTTGGTTCGCTGGTGTTCTTGTCGTCCCTGTTGCCGTCCGGCCCCGTGGGCTATGGTGGTGTGCAGCTGGCGTTCCACTGGGTGGGGCAGATATGGAATATGCCGGGGCTGGTAGGGTATTCGGTTTGGTATAATGTGTTTATTTTCCTTCCAGCTATCTTCATTGCGCTGGTTTTGTTTTTTAACGGGAATTCAAGCTTCAAGCGCAAGCAAACCAAGAAAGGAAAAGCACATGGCTAAGACACCCAAACCTGATGCCATGAGCGCACCAAGTAAGTACATTGTTGACCTTGATGGTACGCTGACAGTTGACAAGCGTGGTGTGGAATATGCCGAAAAACCCCTGAATACCGACGTTGCTAAAGCTGTAGCAGCTGCTATGGGGCAGGGTTATGGTGTGGAGGTTTTCACGGCCCGCGGCATGAACAGCCTGAAAGGTGACCTTGCCAAGATTGAAGCCCAGACCAAGCCCATAGCTTCCAGCTGGCTGAAAGGCCATAAAGTGCCACATGACAAACTGATTATGGGGAAAGTCTGGTGCGGGCCGCACGGTTTTTATGTAGATGACAAGAACCTACACCTTGAGGAGTTCGTGTTCCGCACTACCGGCCCGTTTGCTGGGCAGAGTGTGGATATCGTCATTCCTTTTTATAATGAAGAGCTGAATGTTGAGCATGTGCATGGCCAGCAAAAGCGGCTGGAGCGTTTGCTTGAGGTGCGGCGGTATATTTATGTTAACAATGGTTCCCGCGATGCTACAGGCCAGAAGCTTGATGAACTGGCAGCCCATGACCCTAAAGTGCAGGTTGTACATATTCAAGCCAACAAGGGGTATGGGTTTGGCCTGAAAAGCGGGATTCTGGCGGCACAGGCTGATTGGGTGATGACCAACCATGCTGATGGCCAGTTCGATGGTTATACCTTCCTGATGACCCATATGCTGCATTTGCAGGGGTTGGCTGGACGTGTGTTCAGTATTCTTCCACGCCGGCTAAACCGCCCGCAGAATTGGGTTGTGCGTAGCCTTGTCCTTCGGTTGTTGGCGAGTGCGTTGGTGGGTAGAAGACTGGGTGAGTTTAACGGCCAGCCCAAAATGTGGCGCCGCGAAGCCATTCATGATGTGGGCCTTATGCCGGATGATTTCTGTTTTGACCTTGCGGTTTATTTGGCGTTGCAACGTGGTGAGGTGCTTGATTTGCCGATTCTTGAAAAAGGGCGTTTCAAGGGGACTTCCAGTTGGGCGGGCCAGATGCGGCGCACTTGGCGGCTTTCCTTCCGCTACCTGCAGTTTGCCTGGGACATGAGAGGCCGATAATGCCGGACATTTACCCGTTCCTTTACGTAGACCTGCCGGTACCTGATGGCCTGCTGCACAATATGCTGGCTGCTGGTGTTTATGGGGATGTGCGGATTCAGAAGAGTACGCTGCGCGAGACGATTGCACGTAACCTTACGCCTGAGTGGGATATAGATGTTATTGCGCCTGCTGAATTAGCCGGACGTTTGAAAACATACAAGGGCCAAAAGGTGATTGTGTGGCCTGCGAATGTGGCGATGCTGGAGGTTGGGCGGTTTAAACTTTTGTTGGATAAGGTTTTATTTGCGCAGTACCCCGTTGATATTGAGGTGGGGGCGGCGCGTGTTTATGGTGGTGACGCTGCGTTCTACGATGATAATGACTGGGCACTGAAGCTTGTTGAGGAAACGTACCTTGTGGCGCTGGACAGCATGGCTGACTTGCAGCGGTTGTTCTCCGTCAACATTCATTCCCGTTACTTCAATGACGTGGTGGCGAGTGGTGAGACGATTGTGAAGAAGTCGTCCAACATCAAGAAAATCCATGCTGAATATACGTTTTTAAGTACCGTTCCTGAGCAGTTGCAGGCTTTTTTTGTGCCTGTCCGTAACTATGAGGAGCATGAGGGGTGGGCGGCTTATACGATGCCCAAGTTGCCGCTGCTGGATGCTTCCGTTAGGTATATCAATGGAAATTTACGTGGCCGAGTGCTGGAGACTTTCCTGCGAGATGTGGGAGAGTATTTAAGTGTGGCGGAAGCTATGAGGAAGCCTGCCACGGCTGACACGTATGCCTTTATTGCAGACAAGTGCCTGACACGGTTTGAAGAGTTGCGGGAGTGGGAGCACTTTACGCAGCTTGAAGCGTTTGTGCAGGCTCATACGGAATTTGACAGCGTTGACGCAGTGTTTCAGCAGCTAATGAGCCTTCTTAAACGCTATAAGAAGGACTTGATGGCGGCGGGACAGGTGTTCTCCCATGGGGACCTTTGCCTTTCCAATATGCTTTATGATGAGACTGCGGGATTACTTCAGCTGATTGACCCCCGTGGGGGATTGGCTACGGAGAGTTATCGTTCGCCGTATTATGATTTGGCAAAGCTTTCGCATTCTCTGCTTGGAGGGTATGACCACATTATTAATGGTGTGGCGGGGGTAGCCTTTGATGAGGTGATGCGGGCCAAGCTGGTGTTAGGTATTGATGCGATGGATGACGTGCGGGACGCGTTTGTGGAGATGGTGGAGGCGAATGGCCGTAGCCTTAAGCTGGTGCGATTGGTGGAAGCGAGTTTGTTCCTTTCCATGTTGCCGCTGCATACTGAGAATATCCGTAAAGTGCACCTGCTGGCGCTGCGGGGGATTGAGATCCTTCGGGACGTTCAGCAACTTGAGACTTAACGGCTTGACTCCCCAAATGTAACGCTGGCTGGGGTGCCGTTGGCGCCGTTTTGGGGTGTGAAGTTTAAGGTGTTGTTTTGGCAATTGATTTCTACGTGTGGTGTGGACAGTTGTGCGGGTGTGGCCTTGCCCGAGAGTGCGAGCCAGCGGTTGGGGTAAGTGCCTATAAACGTTATGTTTCCGGCAGTGAATTCGCCGCATTCTAAGTTTAAGTTGTTCATGTAAAATGTTGTTTGTGAGTAGTTTTGTGCGGTTTTTAGGAGGGGGGAGGTGGCGTTGGCGTGTTGGTAGTCCCTGTAGTAGCCGTACAAGAGCCAGATTGGGGCGCAGTTTATGAGGGTGAGAGCCACTAGTTGCTTGGTTTTGGATGGGGGGGCTGATTGCAGGAGAATGGCTGTCCAGGCCGCGATTGGGCCGGTAAACCAGAGGAAAGCGAAGGGATGCACTTTGCTCCAGACGGGGGTGAGAGCGATAAATAGTGTTCCACCAATGGTAACATACAGTGTAGCGCGGAGTAACGGCGTGCTGGTGATGCTGGCAAGGATTGGACGGACGTATGCGGCCAAGGGAATGGCGGCCAAGGCGAGGGGGACGAGCGGGAGGCATTCCAGCAGCCGGCGGATGAGGACGGTGGCGATATGCACGGGGCTTTCCGGCAGGCTGCCGCTATTGAGATTGGTTTGACGGCCAAGGGCGTTTTGCAGGCTGCTGAGGGCGTTGGTGGCGAGGTATTCCTGCCATTGGAGCAGGATGACTTCGAGCACCACAAAGCTGGCGAGTGCGATGGCGGTGAGGAAGGGCCAGCTTTTAAGTGTTTGGAGGATGCCTTGGCGTTTGAGGTTGAGCAGGATTTTCGTGCCGAGGTAGGCGGCGATGATGGTGATGGCGTAGTAAGACGTACTAAGGGCCAAAAGGCTGAGAAGGATGAACCATTTGATATGGTTTTTGGATGGTTTTTCCTCAATTTTACTGATGGTTATGATGAATAGGATGCTAAAGAGCGGGGAGAGGACATCAAAGGTCGGGAAGCCGCGATAGGTGGCGTACATACGCGTGCCGCAGATAGCCGCGACGGCGAGGGCGGCTGGCCACTCGGTGATTTTGGCGGAGCGAAGCAGGTGGAAGGTGAGTAGAAGCGTTGCGGCGCTGATGGTGGCCGAGAGGTAATGGGCGGCGGTGAGTTTGGCGAGCAGCCCGTTAAAAGGGTAGGTGACGAGAGCTTGCAGCCAGAAGAACAGGGGCGGGTGGTGGTTGTAGGGTTGGAGGGAGCCGTCCGCGAAGAGCATGTCCGCCCGCAGGAAGAGGGGGGCGCCCTGCATGTTGATAGCAGAGGACAGCAAGTGGGCCCCAGCCGTGCCCGCGTGTGCCACCATGAAGCCCGGCAGGCCTGAGGCGGTGGCAATGGTTAGCAAGCAAAGGCTTAAGACGATGATATGGGGGGGGGAGAGTTGGGGGCGGAGCATGGAGCGCAGGGATGGGGTTAGGGGATACGTTTATGGATTAGGACCTCGCCATGGGAGCGGCGGGGTTCATGTGTTTGAGTGGTATTCATGCGGTTGGTTGCGCTTGGTCGTCAAGGTCAGAATGATGAAGGCTAAGATTGCGCAGATGGTGGAGGCACTGAGAATGGCGAGGCGGATTTCCGCAGCATAGGTGGCTGGGAGTGCCAGATTGCCGATGAAGAGGCTCATGGTAAAGCCGATACCACAGAGCAGGCTGACGGCATAAAGCTGGGCTGCGTTGGCACCCGCTGGCCTGGGAACCTTGAAGACGCTGGTGGCTACAAAGAGGGCGCCGCCCACGCCGATTTGTTTGCCAACCAGCAGGCCAAGGAAGATACCGAGTGTGACGGGGTGTGTGAAGTTTTCCAAGCTGATGCCTGCCAGAGAGACCCCGGCATTTAAGAATGCGAATATGGGTAAAATCAGATAGGCGGTGGGAGCGGCGATGGCGTGTTCCAGCTTGCTGCCGGCTTTCAGGGGAATGGTGAGGGCAAGCAACACTCCTGCCATGGTAGCATGGAGGCCGGACTGGTAGACGCAGACCCAAAGCAAGGCCCCTGTGAGAAGGTAGGGCCAAAGTACTGTGACGTGGCAGCGGTTAAAGGTATAGAGTGCGGCGATGAGGATGCCCGCCAGAATGAAGGGTGTTAAGGCAAGATTCGAGGTGTAGACCAGGGCGATGATGAGGATGGCGCCGAGGTCATCCAGAATGGCGAGTGCGGTGAGAAACACCTTGAGAGAGAGGGGCGCGCGCGGGATGAGGGCGAGGATGCCGAGGGCGAAGGCGATGTCCGTTGCTGTGGGGATGGCCCAGCCGGGGAGAGTTTCCGGTGTGTGACGATTGATGAACCAATAGATGCAGGCCGGTACGAGCATACCACCCACGGCGCCCACAGTGGGTAAGAGGCGCTGTGGCCATGTGGCGAGGTTGCCGACGAGGATTTCCCGTTTGATTTCCAGGCCGACAAACAGGAAAAATATGGCCATGAGCGCATCATTCACCCAGTAGGTCAGTGTGTTGTTGAATAATGGGATATTCTGGATGGAAGTATAAGCTGGTGCGAGGGCGGAATTGGCAGCGATTAGCGCCACAATGGTGACCGCGATAAGAACGAGGCCGCCGGTGGTTTCGGTATTGATAAATGTTTTGAGAAGACGCTGCATAGGCAACTATAACCAGCCCAAGGCGGGTGATGAAAGTGTGTTGGACTGGATTGCAGTTATTTAGCTTAAGGTGTGTGTCGATAAGACTGGAGGGCTACTGAGGCGCTGCCGTGAAAAGTGCGGCGCCGTGAATGCTGACCGGACCGGTGGGATTGATGGCATAGACGGCGCCTGCGGCCTGCGCGCCGTTGCCGAACACGGCTGCATTGACCGTGCCCGTACAGCCTGAGGGGCAGGCGCTGGCGTTGGGAGAGGCGGTGACGGCCAAAGTGCTGGTGTTGCTGAAGCTACCGGCAAACATGGGGGCACCGCCTTGGGCCGTACTGAGGGTGTAGGTGGCAGTGGTGGGGACGGGGCCTTCAGCCGAGGTGGTGATGTAGGGCATCGTGACCGTTCCGCTGAACTGGTAGCGGCCGATTTGGCCGGAGAAGCCCGGTTTGAATGTGACTTCCAGCTGGCCGTTAAAGGTGGCGCCTTCCGACGACATTTGCGTGCCCGTATAAGTTGGTTGGGTGGCTGAGAAGAGTGAGTAACTGAGGCGGCCGCTGGTGGGGATGGCTGTGGGCTTTTCCCCCCAGACATAGTGCAGTGAATTGGGTGTGAGGGTGGGAGGTGCGGATTCGTTCTGCCATGCCGTTGTATGAGTGAGGG
>JAIXZU010000085.1 GCA_027489415.1 Alphaproteobacteria bacterium | reverse complement strand
TCTTTATATTCCTGCCCCTGCTGGGCTGTGCCATGCCGTTTATTCAGGTGACCGGAAGCATTATGCGCTACCTGCTGATTGCGATGATTTCGGCGATCATCATTGCGTTCATGTGGAATGCCAATGACATTTTCGAGGCGACGTTGCGGGGCAGAAGCGGGATTAACAAGTTCATCACGTCCTTCATTACCGTTATTTTCATGACCTTCTTCGGGATGATGATTGAGCAGCGGCTGCGCGGCAAAGGCGTGCTGGTGGACTATATTTTCAAGCCGGTGATTTACTCCACGATGTTTTTGCTGGCGATGGCGGCGTTCCAGATGTCCACCTGGTATAGCGGTGCGGCGAATACTCTCTATTCCGCCGTGCTGAGCGTGTTGCGACCGCGGTATGATGAGCAGATCCAGTTCGGGCGGCTTGATACTGTTTCGTTTGAGCCTTCGGTGTTTTCGTTGTTCCTCGTGTTCTCGCTGGTCATGATGTTTGGGATGACGCCTTTGCTGCAGCCGAGGTTCCGGAAGTTCGTGAAGTACTTCGTCATACCTGCGACGATTGCTGTGGTGTTTATTTCCAACGCGCGGACGGGAATGATTTCGTTTACGTTCGTGCTGATTTTCCAGCTGTTTTACATGGGTGTGCTGCGGCTTAAGCGGCCCAACCTGCTGGCGACCTATATGCCGGCGATTGTGTTCCTTATCATTCACATTCTTGTGTTTATGTATGACAAGCAGCTTTTGCAGGCGATTTTGGGTGATATTACGGTTTCGAACATTTCCCGGTTCGCGGCGATTATTACGAGCTTTGAGATTTATAAGCTCAACCCCATTTTTGGTGTGGGACTGGGGCAATACGCCTTTAATGCCCACCCGCTGATGCCTCACTGGGCGTGGTGGAGCCCTGAGGTTGTGGGGCAGTTCCTTAACCCTTACCCTTCTTGGCCGCCAAACCACTCCTTGCCGCTGCGGTTAGCTTCTGAACTGGGAACCATGGGCTTGTTTGCTTATTACGGGGTGCTGTGCATCTTCTTCAAGATGCTGATGACGAAGATCTGGGCTGAGAAAGCACGGACCGGGCGTTACCCTTATATTGGGCATACGCTGATACTTTCGCAGGTTTTCATCCTGTTTTCGGGGATTGCTTTTGATAGCTTCCGGTTGTTTACGGTGTGGATTTTCATTGCGACGATTGCCGCTTACCTGCGGTATGACAAGCCTGAAAGCCTGTTGGGTGGCATTGATGATGAAGACGAAAAGCCTATGAAAGACAAGGCTACCGCGTAAAAGGTGACTTGCCGCCTAAGCCTGCGAGGTTGAGCAGGCGCAGGCGGGCGAGGATTTCCCATGCCACCAGAGGTGCTGCCGTTGCTGCGATTGTACCGATTATTAATAGTGCGGGAACGTGCGAAATTCCTAATTTTGTCAATGCGATACGGGTTGCAGCGGTGACTAGGATGTGCATGACGAAGATGCCCATGGAGCGCTGGCCGAGCCATGCGAGGAAAGGAGCGGCTTTTGTGGTGCCAAGCCATTGAGATAACATGAGAATAAGGGCGATACCTGCGGCGGATGCGGGGAGCATGTAGAGGCTGACTGGTGCATGAGGAATGCCCTGCAAGCCAATGATAACATTAACAATAAAGGCTGTTACCAGAATTGGTAAGTAGATGGCAAATGGTGGTAAGCTTGCCTTGATTTTATTGTGATATTCACGGACACGCGTGGTGAATTGGGGGACTGCCTGAATGGCATAGCCGGCGGCGAAGAAGATGAAGTGCATCCCCACCAGAGGCCAGTAGCCGATGAGCGGATTGTTGGGGGTTGGGCTTGAGATAACCAGCAGGAACGCGGCGGCCGAGAGGAACAGCCAGATAGGACGGCGGAAGGCGATGAGCAGCACGTTGCAGGCGATGAGGACATAGAGGAACCAGAACTGGGCGAGCGGGTGGAAGAGGAGGATTGTTAGGAGGTCGTCCTCCAAGGGCATGTTCACGAAGCTGGCCATGACGGTGAGGACGCCCCACTGGAAGATGCTCCAGATAACGTACGGATAGGCGAGTGACCAGAAGCGGCCGGTGGCGAATTCGGCATCCGTCCGTTTTTGGAGGCTTGTGTAGGCGTTGTAGCCCGCCAAAGCGAAGAACAGGGGCATGTGGAAAGTGTAGAGGGCGAAGTTGAGGTTCGCGAGGAAGCCGGTTTCCGGTGTGAGGGCGGCGTTTTTCAGGCCTATCCACATATGGCCGTAGACGACGAGGATGATGGCGAGGGCTTTGGCGATGTCCTGCGTGAGGCTGCGGTGGGTGGGGGCGGTTTTCATGGGCGAAGCTTAGCAGGGGTTGCGATAGCTGGCTAGAAGGGTGCTTTTGAGTGGAACGATAGCTGGAAATACGGGTATAGTCCCCGCATGAGTAAAATTTGGCACTTTTTGAGAACCGGGGCTGTGTATGCCGGAATGATTATGAGTTTAACGGCTGCTGCGGAAGCGAGTGGTGCGGTGCAGCGGGTAGAGGCACGGCCCAGCACGATACGGCCCGCCGTGGGCCTTAGCGGCCTTGGTATGGCGGTGCATTTGAAGCACATGCAGGTGACCCCCGAACAGGTTGAGCGGTTCAAGAAAGCCGGATTGAAGCATGTGCGGGTGGATATTACCTGGAACGCCACCGAAAAGGTGAAGGGTGAATATGACTGGAGCTACTACGACCAAAGACTGGCGGTGATTGCGGCGGCGGGGATTCAGCCCATACTGATGCTGGGTTATTCCAATGACCTATACATTGATAATGAGGGCCAGCATGTACCGCCGCGCACGCCCGAGCAGATTGAAGCCTTCACCAAGTGGGCCGTGGCGGCCACGCAGTACTTTGCCAAGTACAACCCGATTATGGAAATTTGGAACGAGCCGGATATCATGCCCTTCTGGGCGCCCAAGCCGGATGTGCATGAGTACCTTGCCATGGCCAAGCCCACCTGCAAGGCGATGCGCGAGGCGGTGCCGAATGCGACGATTTTGAATGGTGGCTTTGCGTATATTCCCAACCGCATTCACTTTGACGGGCAGGTTTACATGCGCACCCTGATGGCTGACCGCGCGTTTATGGACTGCATTGACGCCGTGGCCTTCCACCCCTACCGCAGCGTGCGGCCGGAGACGATTCTGGATGATATGCCGTTTTATGAAGAGCTGGCTGACGAAGCCGCTGCAGCCGGTGGGGCTGTACGCAGGCCCTTTGTGGTGACCGAAGTGGGGTACACGAGTTTCCTGCCCAAGGACCGCCCGCGCATTAATGACAGCTTGAAAGCGGCCTACATTACCCGTTTGGCGGCAGTGGCGATGATGCAGGGGTTCCCCCTACTGACCATTTACAACTGGCGCGACTACGGCAACAACATGCTGGACAAGGAACACCGTTTTGGTGTGCTGGACTTTGACAGCAACGACAAGCCCGCCGCCCGCGCCCTGCAAACCCTACACGCCACCCTTGGCGACATGAAGCTGGAACGCAGGCTTGAAGCCCCCAAAGATACCTTCCTACTGCTGATGCAGGGTGCCGACGGCAGCCGCACCGTGATGGCATGGCATGCCACTGGCCGGATAGATATGATCTTTGCGGCGGAGGCACCGGTTGAAACCGTAACCATGCTGGGCAAGCAACGCTTGTGGAAGCCTGATGATGGCAAAATTACGCGCAGGCTGGACGGTAAGCCGGTTTACATCCAGCTTGGAAGCGGGCCGCTACCGGAGTTTCAGTTTGGGGAAGCGGACCTCGATTAGCCCCCTGCCCCGCTGCACTGTGAATTGTACGACCAATGACAGGGCGATGGCGGTGGCGGAGATGAGGAGGATGAGGGCGGGGTTGGTGCTCCAGTCGGCAGTCGGGATATGTAAGACCTTCAGGGCTATGCCTTTGATGACCGTGAAGAACGGAATGTGCAGTGCGAGGATGTAGAGAGTGCCGTTGGAGACGGCTTCCGCAACTTTACTTGCCGGTAGCATGGCAGAGATGATGACGGTGAGCATGATGCCGAGCAATGCGGCGGGCAGATAGAGCGCAAGGCCGTAGGTACCGAAGCGCATGGCGTTGAAGTCGGGCTCCCCGTTAAAAGCAACAATGGTGAGCAGGGCGATGCTACCCAAGGCGAGGGCGGCGATGGCGCGGCTTCCGGCCGGACGCAATGGCAGCCCCTTGGCACGCCACTGCACCCCTGCCAGCATGAACGGCACGGCCAGCATGGCGTTGGCGCTGCTGAACGGGAACGTAACGGGGCTAAGGGAGGCCAGTATGCCCAGATTGGCAAAGATGAATGCCAAAGGCCACTGGAGGCGTTTTTCCGCCTTGGTGATAGCGTAGGTGAGCAGTGTGGCGATGAACAGTGCGGGTAGGAACCAGAGGGGTGGGCTTTGTTGGAGCCAGCCGTCCGTACCGAGGCCGTAGAGAATTCCGGCCAGAGGTTTGAGGGGTGGCACCCCAACGCCCGCGCCAAAATGGCGGAAGACCAGGAACCATGGGACGTAGAGCAGCAAGCCGAACAGGACATAAGGCAAGAGCAGGCGGGCGGCAGTGTGGCGCGTGAACGCCCCTGCCCCCAGTTTCAGCTTACCGGACGAGAGAAGATAGCCGGAGAGTGCGAAAAACAGCGGAACCTGAAAGGCGAAGATGAGGTTACTTACATAATAAGAAGGAGATACGATATGACCAAGTACGACAAAGAGGATGCCGAGGGCTTTGGCGTTGTCTATCGCTGCGATGCGGGTTGGAGATGATTGTTTCATCGGCCAAGTCTTTCATTGTGTTGGTTGTATTCCAGTTAAGGTGCCACCGCAACCGGCTTTTTTGAGGATAAGAGGCTGATGAATTGTTGTTTTTAAAATTGGATATGGTATTGGATAGGGCATCCGTACCGCTGCGCTAACGCTAATTATGTGAGGTTGTCATCATGCTCGTTATTCCCTTCAGGCATCACGGTATTCGCAGCCTTGGGTTCATGCTGCGGCTTTTTGAGCCGCTGGCGCTGCTGGTTTGCGCGGTTATCGTGTATTTCATCCGTATTGACGTATTGCTGCCGCACACCGGTGCCGTGGCGATTATGTGCATGTGCGTGCTGCTGTTCAGCTTTGGGGCCAGCACCCTGAAACTTTATGAAGACCACGCGCTGCGGAACCTTGTGGTGAGCGTGCCGCGCATTAGTTTGACCATGGGTATGACCTTCGGTTTCCTGCTGATTATGCTGTTCTTGTTCAAGATTTCTGAAGATTATTCCCGTTTCTGGCTGATTACATGGTTTTTGAGCAGCCTGCTGATTTTGCTGACCGTGCGCTGGTTTGTGGCCAACAAAATTGAAGAATTGGTGAAAAAAGGCCACTGGCAGCGCCGCATGGCGATTTTAGGTGCCAGCCCGCAGGCGATGGACGTGCTGGATAAAATCATGGCCGACAATGATACCGAGTTCACCCTGACCGGCTTTTATAGCTGCGGGGCCAAGGTTGATGCGGGTGATTTGAAGAAGGTGCAATCCAAGAAATTCATGGGCGATTTTGAAGCCCTGCTTGCCGCCTGCCAGAAAGGCGAGATTGACGATGTGATTATCGTGGAAGACCTGAAAGATGCCGAGGCGACGGCAGAGCTGCTAAACCGGCTGAATACGCAGGCGATTAACATCTGGTACTGCCTGCCGCTGAGCCTTGTGGGCCACCTTGGGCGGCAGGGTTTGCCGCTGGTGATGATTTCCCGCAAGCCGCTGGAAGGGCATTCCGTATGGCTGAAGCGGATGCTGGATATTGTGGCGAGTGCGGCGATTTTGTTGATGATTCTACCGATACTGGGTGCTTTGGCGATTGCAGTGAAGATGAGTTCGCCGGGGCCGGTGTTCTTCCGGCAGAAGCGGGGGGGGTTCAATGGTGAAGAGTTTGAGATGCTGAAATTCCGGAGCATGCGTGTGGGTGCCAGCGCCGTTAAGGACGAAAGTGGCAAGGAGCTGCAAGCGCTGAAGGATGACCCGCGGATTACAGCGGTGGGTCGGTTTATACGGAAGACCAGCCTTGATGAGCTGCCGCAGTTCATTAACGTGCTGCGCGGCGATATGAGCTTAGTTGGGCCCCGCCCCCATGTGCCGAGCCACAACAACTACTATGAGACCTTAATTGGGGGGTATGCGAGCCGCCACAAGATGAAGCCGGGTATCACCGGTTGGGCGCAGCTGAATGGTTGGCGCGGTGAGACTGAGACTTTGGACAAGATGGCCAAGCGTGTGGAGTACGATATTTGGTACACGCAGAACTGGAGTTTCTGGCTGGATGTGAAGATTATCGTGCTGACGCCGTTTGCGACGTTGCTGCATAAGACTGCGTATTAAAAGAGGCCCCGAGGGGCCTTTTTTACGCGGGGTGGCAGTTGGCGCAGGTGCCGTGGATTTCGATAATTTGATGCGCGGGGGTGAAGTGGTGCTGGGTGGCGAGGCGGGCGATTTCCTGATGGAGGGGGGTGGAGGTGATTTCGGTGATGGTTTGGCAGGAATCGCAAATGAGTAGCTGGCTTTGGTGCTGGTGCTGGGGGTGCGGGCAGCCGACGTAGGCGTTGATGCTGCTGACGTGGTGGATGAGGCCGGCTTTGGTGAGGAATTCCAGTGCGCGATAGGTGACAGGTGGTTGGCTGGGGCCGACGATTTGCATGACCTGTGCGGCGGTGACGGCCTTGTGGCTTTGCCAGACGATGCTGAGGACCTTGCGGCGGATGTCAGTCAGGCGCAGGCCGCGTTCGGCGCAGAGCTTTTCGGCCTCCGCTAGCGCGGTGTGGGTGCAGGTAGCATGGTTGTGACAGTGGGACATGGTTAGTTGTCGCATATTTTCGGTTGACAGTTAAGTGTTAATGTTTAACAAGTATTTTTGTTAATACTTAACACACCTAGGAGTTTTGCAATGACCCTGCCGAGCATTGAAACCGCGCTGCACGCGCGCAACCTGAACATTGCCGACGTGAGCGAAGAGCTTGCCCAGCAGATTGTTTACGACGCGATTGAAACCGACCTGGCCGACGGGCTGGCGTACCTGAAAAAGTTCCAGAAGTACAACTGGGGGGCTTTGACGGGGCAGGAGGAGTGCTGCATCCACTGCGAGATCAAGGACATTGCCGTGCGCAAGCAGGTGGTGCGCCTTGGGGCCTACCACCCCCTGCGCCGCTATGTGCAGGACAAGCTGGGGCTGATGATCGCGCTGCATAACTTCCGCCCCACCAGCAACGACGGCGGGCCGAGTGCACGCCTGATTGTGGAGCCGGTGGAGCGCAAGATGTTCAACGGCCGCCATGTTGTGGCCGGAGAACTGAAGACATCCCCCGCCCAGACGTGGCAGGTGATGAGCTGGGGCAACACGCCCAAGCCCCCTGCCCTGCTGAGCGATGCCGAAGCACGCGAGCACCTGTGGGACTATGCGGAAACGCATTTGAGCCGCGGGCTGGCCTTCCTGCGGGATTCCGCTGCCACGCCCGACCGGATTGATGCTGATGGGGAGCTGATTCCGGAAGTCATCCAGCTGATTGGCGTGCCGGGCATGCATGCCGTAGTGGCTGAGCGCATGGGCACCAGCTTTGCGTTCTACAACTGCTGCGGCAGCAAGACGAAGACCGAAGAGCAGGACGACAAGAAGGTGCTGGAGGAGGTTTCCTTCCTGACCCAGATGATGGGACAGGCGCACAGTGAGATGATGGACTGCTAACGACTATGAAAAGGCACCCTGCGGGGTGCCTTTTTGTTGCCCTGCTTAGGATTGGAAGAGGTCTATGTTGTTGAGGAGGGCGGGTTTGGGCTCCGGTTTTGAGTCGGGTTCGTCGGTTACGTCCAGCCCCTCGATTTCCTGCAGGGCGCGGCCGGCGATGCCTTGCATGTCCCCGTACATTCCAGCAGTAGAGTCTATCACTCCGCGGATTTGCTCTTCCCGTTTGGCCCAGATGCGGGTCATCATTTTGCGTTCCTTGTCGAGGTCCGTTTGCATGTCCGAGAACTTTTCGACGATGGCTTCCACGCGGTGGCGAAAGCGGGGGCCGGTGAGGTATTGATAAAGGAGTTCCATTTTGGATTGCTGGCCTTCGCCGGTTTTACGGACGGCGGTGACCTCCATCAGCGTGTGGCGGAGGGTGGCGGCCAAAGCGATGGCGTACAGCGGGGAGGTGACCCAGACGCCGCCAAGCTGGCCGAAGGTTTCGATGTCCTTCGGTAGTACCGTGGTGATGATGATGGCGATTTCCGCCTTCGCGGCGCGTTGGTCGTCCCGCAGCTTTGCCAGCCAGCCGTCGCTCCAGTTCTTTGTGCGCTTGGACTCCCACAGAATTGCGCCGCAGCGTTGGCCGAAGGGGTTGTTGACGACTTGGACGGCGTCTCCACCGAATTCGCCTTTGGCGACGGGCAGAATCGCGTCATGCGGGAAGCTGGTGCGGAGCATGGTTTCGAGTTCCAGTTCCTGAACCTCCCCCTGCAATTGCTGGGAGCCTTGTTCGGCGCGGCGGCGGAGTTCCTCGATTTGCTTTTGCATGCTTTGGATGGTGAGCTCCTTTTCCTGCACCTTCAGGCCGAGTTCGTTCGCGGCCTCGGTTTTGGCTTTGGCGAGGATGGCGGCTTGGGATTCCTGCAGGCGTTTTTCGATGGTGAGGTCGAGTTCCCGTTTTTGGTCCGCCAGTTCGCGCTCCTTACGCAGGATGTCCGCTTGGGCTTTTTGGGCTTCGGCGAGTTTGATGTCCCTGTCCTTTAACACTTCGGCCAGTTCTTCCATTTGCTTGGATTTTTGTTCGAGGTCGTTCGCCATGAGTTGGCGGGCTTTCAGGGCTTCTTCCTGCGCAATGGCGGCGCGTTGGGCTTTCAGCTTTTCGGCGACTTGCTCCTCGATGCTCGCCTTCGATTTGGCGAGTTCCTGCGCTTGGGCGGCGAGTTGGGCTTCCCGTTTCTGGTACTCGGTTTCCTTCTGGCGGAGCTGGGCTTCGTGCTCATGCTTCACTGACGCGATGAGCGGCGCGGCGAGGGATTCCGTTAACTTGATTTCGGAGTGGCAGTGGGGACAGTTGAGGGTAGGGTCGGTCATACCGTTCAGGTTACCAGCTTGTGGACAAGTTGGTAAGCCTGCTGCGGTGACTTTAGTGCCGGTTTACTGGCAGGTGTAGATGGGATAGCAGGTAGCGGGGTTGTTATCGGAGCCGCAGTCATTTCCGTTGTTCGTTGTGGCCCTTGCGCCCTGGGGTGAGCAGGTACCACCTGGAAGAGCATTTTTAGC
>JAIXZU010000068.1 GCA_027489415.1 Alphaproteobacteria bacterium | reverse complement strand
TGTCGTCGTTAGCAATGACGCTGTTGGTGTCGGCAACGATGTTCACCGTGATGGTGGCGGTGTCCGTCGCGCCCTTGGCGTCCGTCACTTCGTAGACGATGGTGGCGGTACCGGCATCACGCGTGTTGTTGGTGTAGCGGATCTGGCCGTTTTCGATCACTGCGGTGCCGCTGGATACGGACACGATGCGGGTGATGTCGAAGGCATCATTTTGCGGGTCGGTGTCGTTCGCTTTGGCGTCGATGAGGATGCTGTTCACATCACGGGCCATTGTCACGGTGTCGTCGTTCGCGATGACGTTGTTGGTGTCGGCAACGATGTTCACGGTGATGGTGGCGGTGTCCTTCGCGCCTTTGCTGTCCGTGATTTCGTAGACGATGGTCGCTGTGCCGGCGTCACGCGTCGGGTTGTTGTAGCGGATCTGGTCGTTTTCGATGGTGGCGGTGCCGGAGCTCACGCTGACGATGCGGGTGATGGTGAAGGTGTCGTTTTCGGGGTCGACGTCGTTTGCCTTGGCGTCAATCAGGATGCTGTTGACGTCACGCGCCATGGTGACCACGTCGTCGCGGGCATCCACGCTGTTGGCCGGGCCTTCGACCTTGAAGGTGATGGTGGCGATGTCGGTGTCGCCGTCCACGTCGCGCACTTCGTAGCGGAAGCTGACGCTTTGGCCGGTGGTGTTGGCCGGAGCGGTGTAGCTGAACACGCCGTTACCGAGGTTGGTGACGCCTGCGGGCAGAGCGTCCACGAGACGGACGAACTGGAGGCCGCCGTCCGGGGCGCTGTCGTTCGTGAGCGCGTTTACCGTGCGGGTTTGGCCGGGCGCGAGGATGACGAGGTCGTCAACGGCGTCCACGGGGTTGTCCTGCGGGAGGGGGTCCGCAACGCGGATGGTGACCGTGGCGGTGTCGACGTCGCCTTGGGCGTCGCGGATCGTGTAGGTGAAGGTGTCCGTACCGCGGAAGGTGTCGTTCGGGTTGTAGATGAAGTTGCCGTTCGCATCACGCGTGACCGTACCGTTGAGCGGCTGGGTGAAGCTGATGATGCTGGTGCTGGAGAGGGTGGAGCCTTCGGGGTCGTTGTCGTTTGCCAGAACCTGCGCCGCAGTGATGGTGAGGTTGGTGTTGAACGCGGTGGTGAAGGTGTCGTCTCCGGCGTTCAGCGCGGTGTTCGGGGCTTCCTGCACGTTGATGGTGACTTGGGCGGTGTCCGTCGCGCCTTTGCTGTCCGTAATGGTGTAGCTGAAGGTTACGGGGCCGTTGTAGCCGTTAGCAGGCGTGAAGAAGACTTGGTCTCCGACCAGTTCCACCGTGCCCTGGCCTGTTGTGGGCTGGGTGATGGAGGTGACGCGGAAGGTGTCGCCTTGGGGGTCGAAGTCGTTCGCCAGCAGGGTGGTGGTGACGTTCGCACGGGCGCTGTTTTCGGCCACCGTGAGGGTGTCGTTGTTGGCGTCCACGCCGTTCGGGGCGGGGTTGATGGTGACGCGGACCACGGCGATGTCGGTTGCGCCCTTGCTGTCGGTGATTTCGTAGCTGAATTCTACCACGGCGGAGTCACGGGCGCCGGGAGTGTCCGTGTAGGTGATGGTGCCGTCGGTGTTGATGGTGACGCTACCGCGGGCGGCGCCGAAGCCGGAGCCGTCACGTACCGTCGGTTGGCCGACGATGCGGGTGATGGTGAAGGTGTCGCCTTGGGGGTCGGAGTCGTTGTTCAGCACCTGGATGCGGACGTCTTGGCCGGCCTTGAGGTCGGCGGTGTCGTCCACAGCGTTCACGCTGTTGGTGGGCTGGACGTTGATGGTGAGGGTGGCGGTGTCCTTCGCGCCGCGAGCGTCCGTGATTTCGTAGACGATGGTCTCGGTGTAGCCGGTGGTGCTGGTAACGGACTGATAGGTGATGGTGCCGTTAGCCGCGTTGAACACAGCCGTACCTTGGGACGGGCCGCTGACGATGCGGGTGATGGAGAAGGCGTCGCCTTGGGGGTCTACATCGTTACCCGCCACGTTGAAGGTGCGGGTTTGGCCGGCGGGGAAGATTTCGCCGGTGTCGTCCACCGCGATAACCGTGTTGGCGGCGGGGAGGATTTCGATGGTGACGGTTGCGGTATCACGCGCGCCGAGGTTGTCCGAGACTTCGTACTGGATGGTGACGCACTGGGAGGCGGTGTCGTTGGCGTTGACCGAGGTGTAGGTGATGGTGCCGTCCGGATTCGCGACAGCCGTGCCGGAGGCCGGACCGCTGATGATGCGGACGCTACCGGGGACGAGGACGTCTCCGCGGGCGGCTTCGGGGTCGGAGTCGTTCGCCAGCACGTTGATGGTGACGGCGCGGCCTGCGACTACGGAGGCGGCGTCGTCGGCGGCGATCACGTTGTTCTGGGAGGCGGGATCCGGGTCAATTTGAATGATGACGTCGGCCGTGGAGGTGCCGCCCTTACCATCCGTGATGGTGTAGCTGTAGCTGGCGGTGCCTTGGAAGCCGTTGGCAGGCGTGAAGACGACGTTGCCGTTCACGATTGCGACGGTACCGTTGACCGCGCCTTGGACGCTGACGAGGGTCAGAGAGTCGTTTTCGGGGTCGGAGTCGTTCACCAGCAGTTGGGCGGGGGTCATGGTCACCGGTACGTTGACGGCGGTGCTGAAGCTGTCGTTACGGGCGACGGGCGGCAGGTTGACGTCGTTGGTGGTGTCCGGCTCGATGTTCACCGTGATGGTGGCGGTGTCGGTCGCGCCTTTGCTGTCCGTCACTTCGTAAACGATTGTGGCGGTACCGGCGAAGGCGGTGGGGTTGTTGTAGCGAATCTGGCCGTTTTCAATGGTGGCAGTGCCGGAGCTGACGCTGACGATGCGGGTGATGCTGAAGGCATCGTTTTGCGGGTCTACGTCGTTGGCTTTGGCGTCAATCAGGATGCTGTTCACGTCCTTCGCCATGGTGACGACGTCGTCGTTCGCGATCACGTTGTTGAATGGCGGGTTGACCGGCGGGGTGATTTCGCCCGGTTCGAAGGGGTATTCATTCGTGAGGATGCTGTCGGCGGGGCGCGGAATGGCGAAGGGCCCGATCACGGAGCTGAAGATGCCTTCGCCTTCACCGACACCGAGGCCGAGAATGGTTGGAGGAGTGAGGCCGCCGCCTTCACCGCCTGCACCACCGGCGGGACCGGCGGCAGGTTCGACTTCGGCGATTTTCTGGGCGAGTTCGGCGTTATCCAGAGCAGCGAGAAGCTGTTGGGCGGGGAGTTTGCCGTCTTCGGTGACCACTGCGGTGGAGGAGTCCTTCGCGGCGTTGACGTAGTCCAGCAGCAGGATTTCCGCGCCGTTTTCGAGGGTTACACGGAGGTTGCCGCCTTCCTGGGCCAGGGTGGCCTTGTTGAGGTCGATCCCTTCCATTTGAATTTGGGCACCCGGGCCAACCAGATAGGCGAGCATGCCGCCGGCGGGAGGAGCCTTGACGACAACGCTGTAGCTATCGGCCTTCGGGGCGCCTGCGGGCGCGGCGCGGAGGGTTTCCACCGTGGCGGCGATTTGGGTGGCTTCGTTGCTAGCCAGAACCATGGGCTCGAGGTTTTCAGCCTGAGGGGTTGGCGTGCTGACGGCGTCCAGAGATGGGCCGTTTTCAATGCTGAGTTGAGACAACTGGTTATTTTGGTGCTGGTCAGCCATGGTGTATTCCTCCCGTTGGCCCTTCTGGGGCCGGTTTTAAGTTAAAGCCTTCTTCTGCACGGGTGCGTGCAAACCGAGGACTTATGCAATTATGCCTTAGCTTGTCTGACGGCGTCAGGAAGCTGCTTATTCGTGTATATGGGATGAGGGACTGGGCAGTACAAGGCCGAGCCTACAAAGAATTTGTGCCAGCGGTAACATCATTACATGGCGGGGTGGGTGCGAGACCCGGAGGGCTGTCAGGGGCGCGAGGCCCCTGACATGTTGTTTTCCAATTACTTGGAAGCGACCTGTTGGGTGGCGCCGGTGTTCGGTGCGAGGTCACCCGTGTGGGCGAGCACGGCGTAGGCGGCGGCATCCATTTCGTATTTACCGTCGATCAGGGCAGCTTTGGCGTTGAAGAGTTCAACTTCGCTGTCGAGAAGGTCCAGCAGGGTGCGTTGACCGAGGTCGAACTGGCTGCTGTAGGCGTCACGGGTGCTCATGGCGCTTTGAACGTGCTGGGTGAGGGGCTCGAGGCGGTTCTTGGCGGTGTCCATGCGGGCGTAGGACTGGATAACGGCTTGTTCAACCTGACGGCGCTCGCCTTCCAGCATGTCCTGGGCTTGCTTCACGCGCTCGGTGCGCTCTTTACGCTGGGCGACATCGTAGCCACCGTTGTAGAGGTTCTGGCGAACCATGACCATGGCGGTGATGTCGTTGTTCGGGCCTTCGACACCGTCGAGGTCCTGGTTCTGGGACGCGCCGCCTTCAATGGTGATTTTCGGGCAGAAGACGGACTTGGCTTCGGCCAGTTCGGCGTTAGCGGCTTTGATGTCCGCCATGGCGCTGGCGATAACCGGAGATTGGCTCATTGCACGGTCGATAGCTGCACGGGTGTTGGCCGGAAGGGAACCGAACGGAGTGGCTTCCTTGGTGGGGTTGGAGGGCATTTCGCCGACGGCTTCGAGGTAGCGGGCTTCGGCTTGTTTGAGGTCACCCGTTGCGGCTTCTACGTTGGCTTGAGCCAAAGAGACACGGCCTTGAACTTGCTGGATGTCCGAACCGGAGCTACGGCCGCCGGAGACGCGGGCGTTGATTTTGGTCATGTAAGTTTGGTGGGTGGCGAGGTTGTCCTGAGCCAGAGCGACCTGTTCACGGGCGTGGAGAACGCCGAGGTAGGCTTCAGCAGCGCGCAGGGCGAGCTGGTTCTGGACGTCCATCACGTGGTAGGCGGCGCTGGTGAAGCGGTTCTTTTCCTGAGCGACGCGGGACTTGGTTTGGTAACCATCGAAGACCATTTGGCTGAAGGTGATGCGGGCTTCACGGCGAACCATTTCCACGTGACCATCCTTACCGCCGGCACGAGCTGCACGGAAACGGGTGGACTGGTTCTTGCTGTTTTCGAAGCCTACGCCGGCGGCGAAGTCCACCTTCGGCTTGTAGCCTGCTTTGGCCATATCGATACGGTTACCGATGGCGGCTTGCTGCTTTTGGGCAGACAGGACTTCCGGGTGGCTGTTGATGGCGGAGGCCATGGCTTCGGTCATAGACGCGGCATTGGCCATGCTGGTGGTGGCGAATGCGAGGCCGAGCGCGGCGATAGCAAACTTAGAGTTGGTCATAATCGGTGTTCTCCCTGGTTTCCGAAGCGTGGACACCCCATTGGGAGTTGTCCGTTGCATACACATATAGGGGGGAGCGATAGCGTTGACAAGTGGTGATGATGAAAAAATTACACAGTCCTTACTAAAAAATGCCCTTTGGTAGCTGTTTTTGTTTGTAGCTGTGCTTTTTGGGGTTGGAAGAGATTTTGGGGGCGTTTCGCTTCGTTTGAGGGTGTTTTTGGCCCTTGTGTGGCGGCTTGGAAACGGGGGGTAGGGGTAAAAAGGCCAGCAAAACCGCGAATGACAGTTTTGGCTAATAAGCGGTGGTATAACTTCCGGATAGAAATGAAGGCCATATAATAAAGGCAGAAAGAGGCACTTGATGACTACCGCCCGCGCAACCAGCCACACGGCCTACCAAGACCAAAGCCAGGACAGCCTGCAAGGCTGCCTGATGTGGCTGGTTGACTACCACAGGCTGACCCACAGCTTGACCAGCCTTGTGAACGGCCTTCCGTTAGTGAAAAACCGGCTGACGCCGGAGCTGTTTGCGCGTGCCGCCGGAAGGGCGGGGTTTGCCAGCCGTGTGGTGCGGCGGCAGGTGCAGGATATTCGGCCCGAGGTGTTGCCTGCGGTAGCGATGCTGGCGACGGGCAAGGCGGCGATTTTAAAAGAGCGGCGGCCGGGTAAGGACGGGGCCGATGTTTTCGTGCTGGTTGACACCTTCAGTGGCGATGAACAGGAGATTGTGGGGCCTGAGGCGTTTGCGCAGGTTTATGCGGGAGTCCTTATATTAGTGCGGGCCACGCTTCGGACGCAGGTGGAGCAGGAGCTGCATAGCACGGCGCGGCAGTGGTTCTGGGGGACGATTAAGGAATTCCGCCCCCTTTACTATAAAGTAGGGATTGCCGCGCTGGTGATTAACCTTGTGGCGCTAGCGGCGCCGCTGTTCAGTATGAACGTGTATGACCGCGTGGTGCCCAATGCGGGGTATGCGACGCTGTGGGTGCTGGGGATTGGGACGATTATTGCTTACCTGTTTGATGCGGTTTTCCGGCAGTTGCGCAGCTACTTTGTGGATGTGGCAGGGAAAGGGGCGGATATTCTGCTGGCAAGCAAGATTTATGCGAAGCTGCTTAACCTGCGGTTGCAGCAGCAGCCGATGAGTGCGGGGGCCATGGCCAACCAGCTGCGGGATTATGACAGTTTGCGGGATTTCTTCACCAGCGGGACCATTGTGGTGCTGGTGGATGTGCCTTTCATGCTGCTGTTTGTGTTCTTTATTGGCTTGCTGGGCGGGCCGTTGTTCCTGCTGCCGCTGGTGAGTATTCCGGTTGTGCTGGTGGTTTGCACGTTGCTGCAGACCCAGATGGTTGCGCTGAGCCGCGAAATTGCCCGCGAGAGCGACATGAAGCATGGCCACCTTGTGGAGACGATTAACGCGCTGGAGAACATCAAGAGCATTGGTAGCCAGAGCCATGCGCAGGGCATTTGGGAGATGCTGGTTGGGACGACTGGCAAGGTTGGGACGAAGATCAAGTTTATGAATAACTTGGCTTTGAACTTTGCGTATTTGAGCTCCCAGCTCGTGTATGTGGCGGTGATTATTTGGGGTGTTTACCGGATTATTGATGGTGCCATGACGACTGGTGCCCTTGTGGCCTGTAGTATGCTGGTGATGCGGGCGATGGCCCCTGTGAGCCAAGTGGCGCAGCTTTACGTGCGCTGGACCCAGACCAAAATTGCACTGGAGACGCTGACGAAGTTCATGCAGAGCCCTGTGGAGCGTGAGGACGGCAAGCGGCATGTTCACCACCCCGTGGTTGGCGGTGAGATTGTGTTTGATAACGTGGGCTTTGCGTACCCCGGCAGCAAGCTGGTGAGTTTGTACCAAGCCAACTTTACGATACGGCCGGGTGAGCGGGTGGCGATTATCGGGCGGGCTGGGAGCGGCAAAAGCACGATTGCGCGCCTTGTGCTGGGCCTTTATGAGCCGCAGGAAGGCCGCGTACGGATTGACGGGCTTGACCTTGCCCAACTGGATGTGGCGGAGCTACGCCAGCAGGTGTGTTACTTCCCGCAGAACCTGCACCTGTTCAGAGGCACGCTGCGCGACAACCTGCTGATGGCCAACCCCAGTGCCACCGACGGTGATATTGTGCAGGCGATTGAGGTAAGCGGGGCTTACCGCCTTGTGCGCCGCCACCCGCTGGGGCTTGATTTGCCGGTTGGTGAGCGTGGTGAATTGCTGAGTGGTGGCCAAAGGCAGGCGATTGGCCTTGCCCGTGCGCTGATGCGTGAAGGCCGAATTGCGATTTTTGACGACCCGACAAGTGAAATGGATGCGACAAGTGAAAACTGGGTGAAAGACCGCCTTTCCAAGTGGCTGAAAGACCGTACCTTTATTTTGATTACCCACCGCCCCAGCATGCTGGAGCTGGTTGATAGGGTGATTGTTGTGGATGACTCCCGCATCATTGCCGACGGGCCTAAGGATAAGATTCTGGCCCAGCTGGGTGTACGCGCCCCAGTGACCGTGAATACGAGCAATGTGAAGGGAGAATAAGCCATGGCCAAGGATATTCAGCAGCAGATTGCCGAACAGGTAGCCGCCCAACTGGGTGGGAAGCCCGCGCCCAAGCAGCAGGCCCCGCTGGACAACCGCTTTGACCTGCTTGATAACAAAGTGGCGCACAAGTTAGGGATTGGCATTAGCGGCCAAGAACGCAGTGCATGGCGCGGAAAATTCAGCCGCCTGTGGCACGAAGCCATGAACGGCGACCTCTGGCATGACGGCGATTTCATGGACGATGTGCGGCAGGCGACCCTGCGCGGGGCTAACCCTGCGGCGCAGCTGCTGTTTTATGCGATGCTGGCGTTTATGGGCGTCTTCCTGCTGTGGGCGGCGTTGGCACCCTTGGACGAGATTAGCCACGGGCAGGGGCAGGTGATTCCGAGTGGGAAAATCCAGGCCGTGGGTAGCCCTGCCGGTGGTGTGGTGGAAGAAATTATGGTGAGTGCGGGCCAAATTGTGGAAGCCGGACAGCCGCTGGTGCGCCTGAATGATTCCACCGCAGCGGCCGGTTTTGGTGAAAAAGCGACGAGGCGCGACTTCCTGCAGGCGAATATCCTGCGGCTTCAGGCCGAGCTGGGTGGCACGGAGCTGGTTTTCCCCGAACAGATGAAGGTGGATACGCCGGAACTGGTTACCGAGGTGACCAAGCTTTATGAAACCCGTAAAAGCGAGCTGGAGAGCACCACTAAAGTGCTGGAGGAACAGCTGGAGCAACGCCGCCAAGAGCTGAACGATGCCCGCCGTAAAACCGGCAGCCTTGGACAGGCGCTGGCGCTGGCCCAGAAGGAATATGACATGACCAAGCCTTACCTTGATAGCGGCGCCATTTCCAAAGTGGACGTGCTGCGCCTTGAGCGCGAGGTTGTGGATGCGCGGAAGGAGTATAATACCGCTTCCACCGCCATTACCGCTGCTGAGGCCGCCGTGCGCGAGGCCGAAGGCAAGCTTGAGGAAGGTGTGCTGAAATACCAGAACGAAAGCCGCAACGAGCTGGGCAAGCTGACCGATGAGTTCAACCGGTTGGGCGAGGGGATTAAGGCGGATTCATCCAAGGTTGACCAAGCGTTGCTGAAGAGCCCGATACGGGCCGAGGTGAAGCAGGTGCTGGTGAATACCATCGGGCAGGCGGTGCAGCCGAACGCCAACATTGTCGAGCTGGTGCCGATTAACGAGACCCTGCTGGTGGATGTGAAGGTGAAGCCGAGCGATATTGCGTTCATCCGGCCCGGGCTACCCGCTAAAGTGAAGCTTTCGGCCTATGACTTTAGCATTTATGGCGGCCTTGATGGTGTGGTGGAGAGTATTTCCGCCGACAGCTTCACGGAAGAGAAAAACCGCCGCCCCGGTGAGCCGGAGACGTACTTCAAAGTGCAGGTACGCACCAAGAAAAACTACCTTGAGCGCCGTGGCGAGCAGTTGCCAATTAAGAGCGGGATGGTGGCGACCGTGGATGTGGTGACGGGGCGGAAGACGATCCTTCAGTACCTGTTGAAACCGATTAACAAGGCGCGCGAAACGGCGCTTTCGGAGCGATAATTGGCTGTGACGCGTTTCCTGCTGATTCTGGGTATGCTGGCGGCGACACCGCAGGTGTTTGCTGCGGGGTTGTTCGGTATGATGGAAATACGGGCCAACAGCATTGAGAGTATTCCGAAATGGGTGAATGCGCTGGGGCGCACGCGAGCCGAAAACCTGCTTGAGCAATGCCGGAACGGTGGCTGCACCGGCAAGCACAAGGACTGGTACGAGCTGGTGGAAGAGCTGCGCGGCAAGGACCGTTATGAGCAGATGGTGGCCGTGCACCGCTGGATGAACCGTTTCTGGTATATCACGGACGACCGTTTGTGGGGCATGGGCGATTATTGGGCCACGCCCGGTGAATTCATGGACAAAAGCGGTGACTGTGAGGATTATTCCATAGCCAAATACTACACCCTGCGGGCGCTGGGCTGGGATGATGATGACCTGCGGCTGGTGGTGCTGCGTGATACCGTGCGGAACATTGCCCACGCGGTGTTGGCGGTTCAATATGATGGTGAGAATTATATTCTGGACAATTTGGCGTCTCAACCGTTGCAGGATAAGTATATTAAGCAATATACTCCGTACTATGCAGTTAACAGCACCAGCCGATGGGTGTTCATTAAGCCAATGGAGTAACGTAAATGGCTAAAAATAATAAGAAAACGATTGCGATAGCGCCGGTTGACCCCGCGCAGTTCCAGAGTGTGGCCTACAAGGGCGCCGTGCCGCTGAGGGCTTTCCTTGGGTGGGTGGTGCTGGTTGTGGCGGCAGCGCTGATTGTGGGTTCCCTTGCCGCAAGCCTGCTGGTGAACCAGCGCCTGAGCCAACTGGTGCAGGACACTGCGACCCGTGTGGAATTACAGGCGCAGGGCCGGGTTTCCACGTTGGCTGAGTGGGCTAACGGGGCTTCCGCACTTGGTAAAAACATTGAAGACGCTGAGATTGTGAAGATTTTTGCGTCCGAGAGTGGGCGGGCTGAGACGGGGGCGGCGTCCGTGGCTCCTGATGGTGTGATTAATGCCGTGATGGCGCAGAAGCCCTACATGGAAGCGCTTTTCAATGAATTTGTGGAGCGAAACAGCCTGCAAGGAGCCCAGTTGGTGCTGCCGAGTGGCCAGATTTTGCTGAGTGCCGGCATTGTGCCCGAGGCGCTGGGGGCTGACCGTGCGGTGGTTCAGGATGTGGTGAAGCAGGCGAAGGGGCAGCTGCGGCCGCTGCGCGCGGTGCAAGCCGGTGAGAACAGCATGTTGGTGATGGATGTGGTGCGGCCGGTGATGGCCCTTGGTGACAATGACCAAGGACCAGTTGTGGCCGTACTTTGGTACACCATGCCGGTTGGCGACAAATTGGCTGAGCTGGTGGCTGCCACCCGCCTTGACCGCGAGGGTGAGCGGACGGCGCTGATTCAGTACAATGGTGAGAAATCCGATGTGGTAGGCCGCACCGTGCTGGCGCCGCTGAATGAGAGCTACATGGACATTGAAAACCGGCTTGGGGCCGGGGGCGATGCGGTGCGGGTGGTTCAGCGTAGCCTTGTTGATGGCAAGGCTGTATTTGCGACCGTGCGCCCGATTAAGGGGACGCCGTTCGCGCTGTTGCAGGAGTATGTGGCACGGGATGCGCTGGGGATTATGGTGCTGTACAAGCCCGGCATTTACCTGATTGTGAGCCTGCTGGTTGTGATTTTGGGTGCGCTGATGCTGGCGTTGACGCTTCACCTGATGGGACAACGTAACCGCACCCGTGTGAAGCTGCTGGGCCAGACCATGGAAGCCCTTGTGCGTGTGGTGGAAGCCCGTGATGCCTACTTGAGTGGCCACCATGACCGTGTGGCGCGCACAGCCGTTCAGGTTGGTAACAAGCTGAACCTGAGTGTGGGCGAGCGTGCGACGCTGTACTACGCCGCGCAGCTGAGCAGTGTGGGCCGGATGCTGGTGCCGCGTGGGGTTCTGAGCAAGAAATCCAAGCTGAGTGATGCTGAGCGTGCCGAGCTGGAGCAACATATTAACCAGGCGGTGGAAATTCTGGGTGATATTGAGTTTGACCTGCCGATTGTGCCGGTTATCAGCCAGATGTATGAGCGGATTGACGGGACTGGGCACCCGCTGGGCCTGAAGGCTGCCCAACTGAGCCGGATGGCGAAAGTACTGGGGGCTTGCGATGCCTTTGTGGCGATGACCAGTGACCGTGCCCATCGCAAGGCCATGACCAAGGCAGAAGCGCTGAAAGCCATGAATGGCGGAGCGTTTGATGCTGATGTGGTGGCAGCGCTGAAGTAAGGCTGAGGCAATTAGGGCGCCCGATGTGTTCGGGCGCTTTTTTTGCGATTTGTTGTGTGACATTTTCACGGTGTTGTGTGGGTGGTTCCTACCGCGAAGGCCAAGCTGGCAGTACGATGTTAAGATGGTGCAGTGCAGCGACGAATTTTGTTGAGTTTGCTGGGTTTGATGGCAGGATGCGGCGAGAAAATCGCGAATTATCCGAGGAGGACATGATGTCTGTGCGTACGAGTTCTGAAGTTGCTGAAAACACTGCGAAAGCTGGATTGAAAGTGGTAGCCAAGCCTGCCAAGGCTGGAAAAAGTGACGGTGCGCGGCATGAACAGCTTGGTTTGACCAAGGCTGAACTGGTGCAATGGTACAAGCAAATGCTGTACATGCGCCGCTTTGAAGAAAAAGCCGCGAGCCTCTATCAGCAAAAGGAAATTCAGGGTTTCTGCCACCTGTACATTGGCCAAGAGGCTGTGGCTGCCGGCGCCAAGGCGAGCAGCATTGAAGGCGATGATTTCATCACCAGCTACCGGTGCCATGCGCTGGCGCTGGTGTGCGGGCTTTCCGGCGAAGAAGTGATGGGTGAGCTGACGGGGCGTAAGATTGGGATTTCCAAGGGTAAGGGCGGGAGCATGCATATGTTCGAGCCTAAGAAGCACTTCTGGGGCGGGCACGGGATTGTGGCGGCTCAGGTTCCGCTGGGTGCGGGCCTTGCCTACGCACGGAAATACCAGAACGACGTGCTGGGCATGACCAACCAGAACGTGAGCTTTACCTTCATGGGTGATGGCACCGCCAACGCCGGACAGGTGTTTGAAGCCTTCAACATGGCCGCGCTGTGGAAGCTGCCGGTGGTATTCGTGATTGAAAACAACCAGTGGGGCATGGGCACCAGCGTACCGCGTGCGGCTGCGGGTAACCTGTGGCAGCGTGGCGAGCCGTTTGGTATTCCCGGTGAGAAGGTGGATGGGATGGACTTCCTGACCTCCATGGAAGCTTTCAAGCGGGCAGGGGACTACTGCCGCGCTGGCAAGGGGCCTTACCTGCTGGAGATGGATACGTACCGTTACCGCGGGCACTCCATGAGCGACCCTGCCAAGTACCGTACCCGTGAGGATGTGGATGCGGTGAAGGAAACGCGCGACCCCATCAGCCGCCTGCAGGCCTATATGATGAGCGAGCTTGGCATGAAAGAGGGCGAGTTTGACGCGTTCGATGAGGCGATTAAGGCCGAAGTGGCCCGCGTGGCCGAAGTGGCCGTGACCGCCGAGCGGCCCGGTGCTGAAGAGCTGTTTACTGATGTGTTGCCGAGCTAAGTTATGCAGATGCTAAAATTGCTCGGGACCGGTGCATTCATGTGGCTGCTTGTTTTTGCCGCCGCTGTACTTGTTGCTGGATTGTCCGGGCCATTGTTGGGGCAGATTGGGGTGATGCTAGGCTTGAGCAGTGCGCTTGAGATGGTGTTGATGTTGTCCGTGCAAGTGTTTCTGGGGTTGATTCTTGCAGCCTATTTGACTTTGATGGTTTTGCGCATGTTCTTTCAACAGATTGATATCGTGAGTTTCAGGGTGCTTTATGTCATTCTGATCGGCCAGGCTCTTGTTGAGGTTTTCTTCGGCAACGTACTGGTTTTCGGGTTGATGCCTTTGATTAACATTTTGGTTATTATGGCGATTGTGCAGGATTACTTTGTAGAAGAGCAGCCAATACGTTTTAAAAAACCTATTTTTGAAAAAGGAGACATTTAAGATGATTGGAATGTGTCGTCCGAACGGGAGGATTTTTTATGGCTACTAAGCACCTCGGCGATTTTTACAATAAGACCAATTTCTGGCAGACCGACCGCTGGCAGGACCTTGTTGACCTTGCGATGGCGACGCAGCTTCAGCCTGAAAAGGTGACGAAATGGGTGGATGTGGGGTGCCGGAGTGGCAAGTTGACGAAGTCTCTGCTTGAGGTTTTCCCCCATACTGAGCGTGGTGTGGCGATTGACCAGTCCGCTACCATGCTGGAGACTGCGAAAAAGGAGAATTCCGACCCGCGGATTACTTACCTTGAGATGGGTACTGATGGTTTCCATACTCTTGGTGAGACGTTTGACCTTGCCCACAGCAACTTTGCGCTGCACTGGGTGAAGGATAAGGCGGCGTTTTTCGAGTCCCTCAACAAGTCAGTTCCCGTGGGTGGTTACCTGATGCTAGGGACCTGCCAGAAGCTGCCGGACATGCTGATGGACATTGATGCTTACTTGCGCAAGGCATTTGGGATTGCCGATAGTGTGGAAGGGCCTTTCCATTACCATGATATGCTGGGGTGGGCTGAAGTGCTGCGTAAATACGGCTGGGAAATTGAAGCGGCCCAGACCAAGTACGACCAGCACTACACCGGCGATGCCAAGGAATTTTTGCAGCACTGGGTTTCGGCGAGTTCACAGAAGATTTGCTACGGGCACTGGTTTGACGACCTGAGCGATGCCCAGAAAGACGAACTGCTGGCGACGATGCTTGAGAAGTATCGGTATGAAGATGAAGAGAGCTTCATTTTCAACGAACAAACACTTCTGATTATTGCGAAACGAGTTAAATAGGGGACTGAACAATGGCTATGATGACTTACCGTGAAGCTTTGCGCGATGCGATGAGCGAAGAGATGCGCCGCGACAAGAGCGTGTTGCTGATGGGCGAAGAAGTGGCGGATTACCAAGGCGCTTACAAGTGCAGCCAAGGCATGGTGCAGGAATTCGGCCCCGCCCGCGTGGTGGACACGCCGATTGCCGAGCTTGGGTTTACAGGCATTGCCGTTGGTGCGGCGATGGCCGGACTGCGCCCGATTGTGGAGTACATGACCTGGAACTTCGCGATGCTGGCGACTGACCACATCATCAACAGTGCCGCCAAGACGCTGTACATGAGTGGCGGGAAGGTTGGGTGCCCGATTGTCTTCCGTGGCTTGAACGGAATTGCCGCCCACGTTGCTGCCCAACACAGCCAGGACTTTGCCAGCTGGTACATGAATATTCCGGGCCTGAAAGTGATTGCGCCGAGCAATGCGGCTGATGCCAAAGGCTTGCTGAAGGCGGCGATTCGGGACAACGCCCCTGTGGTGTGCCTTGAGCACGAGGTGCTTTACGGCCTGAGTGGTGAGGTGCCGGAAGGTGACGATTTTGTGCTGCCGATTGGCAAGGCCAACGTGACCCACGCGGGGACGGATGTGACGCTGATTGCGTATTCCATGATGGCGGTGAAGGCGCTGGAAGCGGCCAATATTCTGGAAAAAGAAGGTATTTCCGTTGAGGTGCTTGACTTGCGCAGCCTGCGCCCGCTGGACAATGAGGCGATTGTGAAGAGTGTTTCCAAGACCCATAAGGCGATTGTGCTGGAGGAGACTTGGGCGTCCGCAGGGGTTGGGGCTGAAGTGATGGCCGTGATTTCCGACAACTGCTGGGACGAGCTGGATGCGCCGGTTGTGCGGATGAGCCAACTGGATGTGCCGCTGCCTTATGCCAGCAACCTTGAGACGCTGTGTGTGCCGCAGGTTGATGATATTGTTCGGGAAATCCGGAAGATGCTTGGTAAGTAATGGGGTTTGTGGGGAGCGACCTTTGGAAGGTGCGGCAGAAGTTGGGGCATGACCTTACCCTTTGGGCGGGCGTGACGGTTGTTGTTGTGAATTCCGATGGTAAAATCTGGCTTGGTAAACGTTCTGATGTTGATAGCTGGAGCGTTGCAGGCGGGCACTTTGAGCTTGGGGATAGCGCCGAAAGCTGCGCACGGAGAGAATTGCATGAAGAACTTAATGTTGAAGCTACGGAGCTAACGATGATTGGCGTCATAACCAACCCTGAGCAAACGTTAATTAAGCATCCGAACGGCGATGAAGTGCAGGCTCCTAGCTTTGTATTTGTTGCGAAGATTTCAGATGATGAAATTAAGCTTGATGAAGAGCATTCAAGCTATGAATGGTTAGAATTGGATGATGCGATTGAGCGTGTTTCCAGTAGTGCGAGCTTTTACTCACGCAACTCCCTCGGGATGTACAAAAACTGGCTTCAAACCAGAGAATTTCAGATAAGATAAATATAGATTTTTAGAGGAGATAAGAAAATGCCGATTGATGTTTTGATGCCGCAGCTGAGCCCGACGATGACCGAGGGCCGTTTGGCCCGTTGGGTGAAGAAGGAGGGCGATAAGGTTTCCGCAGGGGACGTTCTGGCCGAAGTTGAGACTGATAAGGCGACGATGGAGGTTGAGGCTTCTGATGATGGGATTCTGCATAAGATTGTCGGTGAAATTGGGGCTGACCTTGCGGTAGGGACACCGATTGCGGTGCTGCGCGGTAAGGATGAGACTGTGGCGGCGGATTATGCTCCAAAAAGTAAAGCGAAGGTGGCTGAGGCTGCGCCTGCAGCTGTTGAACAGGCTGCTGCGGCACCGGTTACGGCGGCTGCACCAGTAGCTGTTGCTGCGCCTGTGGTGGCGGCGGTTCTGCCGAAGATCAATACGGGTGGGACGAGTGTTTCATCTTCCAGCCATGCGGTGACCGATGGGCGCGTGAAGGCGAGCCCGTTGGCGCGGCGTTTGGCGGCTGACAAGGGCGTGAACCTTGGGGCTGTGGCTGGAACTGGGCCGCATGGCCGGATTGTGGCTGACGACGTGATGAAGGCGCCGGTTGGTGGCTTTACAGGTGGGCGGATTGTGCGCAAGGCCGACAACGTGGTGAAGCTGACGCCGATGCGCAAAGCGATTGCCGGACGTTTGACTCAGAGCAAGCAGACTGTGCCGCATTTCTACCTGACCGCGGAAGTGCGCATGGATGCGTTGATGGGGGTACGCGCCCAGATTAACGACCACCTTGCGGCGCAGAAGGTGAAGGTTTCCGTGAACGACTTCATTGTGAAGGCCTGTGGCATGGCGCTGCGGGACTACCCTGCTGCCAACGCGGCTTGGAATGTGGACAGTATGGTGCAGTTCGGGAACGTGGATATTAGTGTTGCCGTGAGCATTGATGGCGGTTTGATTACGCCGATTGTGGCCAATGCCGACCAGAAGAGCCTGGTGCAGATTTCCGGCGAAGTGAAGCAGCTGGCGGCAGATGCCAAAGCTGGCAAGCTGAAGCCTGACCAGTATGAGGGAGGGTCCTTCAGCTTGAGCAACCTTGGGATGTATGGGGTTGATGAGTTTTCGGCGATTATTAACCCCCCGCAGGCGGCGATTCTGGCGTGTGGCGTGGCCAAGGAAACCGCTGTGGTGACTGAGGGCGGAATTGAGATTGGTTCGGTAATGAAAATGACGCTGAGTGTTGACCACCGTGTGATTGATGGGGCGCTGGGGGCTGAATTGCTGGCGAGCATTAAGAAGTATCTGGAAAATCCAGTTATTCTGGTGATGTAGTGGTAGGCGCTAAGAACAAGACCGCGAAGGCGGTAGCCACGTTTGAAATGCTGGATGTTGTTGATAAGGACGACACCGTTTTACGGCAGGCGACACGGACTGAGGTGGAGGATGAGTTCCTGCGCTTTAGGATTGTGCATGTGATGGTGACCAACGATGTGGGGAACCTGCTGGTGCAGTGGCGCAAGGCGGATAAGAAGGTTTCCCCCCGCACGTTTACGGCCAGTGCCGCGGGCGCGGTGGAAGCCGGTGAAAGCTATGAGGTTGCCGCCGTGCGCGAATTGCAGGAAGAGCTGGGGATTAAGCTGAAAAAGGCGGATAAGCTTACATTCATGGGCCCGTTCCAGATCAATAAAGGCCGCCCATGCAATGGGGCGCTGTTTGTGGCCGAGTGGAATGGCGACGTGAGCAACTGGGAAGACGAAGCTGACGCGATCGATTTCTGGAGCCGTGAAGAGGCCGAGTATATGTTGAAGCGTTTCCCGTACCTGCTTTCCAACAGCTTCCAGACAAGTTTGAAACTTTACCTAAAATTGACGAAATAAGGAGATAAGCCATGGCTGATATGAATTTTGATGTTGTTGTGATTGGGACCGGCCCCGGGGGTTACGTGTGTGCGATTCGCGCGGCCCAATTGGGGCTGAAAGTGGCTGTGGTGGAGCGTGATGCGCTGGGTGGTGTTTGCCTGAACTGGGGATGCATTCCGACAAAGGCGCTGCTGAAGGCCGGTGAAGTGCAGCGGACGATTCAGCATGCCGCGGACTATGGGATTCTGGCCGAGGCCAAGGGTTTTGACTTTACGAAGGTGATTGCGCGCAGCCGCGAAGTGGCGGGCAACCTGAGCAAGGGCGTGGCCTTCCTGATGAAGAAGAACAAGATTGAAGTGATTAAGGGGACTGCGAAGTTTACCTCCGACAAGGAGATGGACGTGGATGGCCAGAAGGTTGGCTTTAAGTATGCCGTGGTGGCGACTGGTGCGCGGGCCAAGCAGATTAAGGGTGTGATGGAGGCTGATGGTGAGTTCATCTGGACCGCGAAAGAGGCGATGGTGCCGACGAAACTGCCCAAGGATTTGCTGGTGATTGGCGCCGGGGCGATTGGTGTGGAGTTTGCGAGCTTCTATAACGCCCTTGGTGTGCCGGTGACGATTGTGGAAGCGCAAGACCGTGTGTGTCCTGCGGAAGACGAGGAGATTTCCAAGCTGTTACAGAAAGACCTTGAGAAGTTTGGCATCAAGTTTGAACTGAAGGCCAAGGTTGAAGGTTTGAAGGCTGAGAAGGGTGGGGTTTCCGCAGTGATTAACGGTGAGGCGCGGCGCTTTGACCGTGCGATACTGGCGATTGGCGTGACTGGGAATGTGGAGAGCCTTGGGCTTGAGAACCTGAAGGTCTTCCCCGAAAAAGGCATGATTAACGTGGATGATTTCTACCGGACATCCGTTCCCAACATTTACGCGATTGGTGACGTGGCGGGGGCCCCGTGGCTGGCCCACGTGGCGAGCCATGAGGGTGTGATTGCGGCCGAGCACATTGGGCACAAGGCTGGGAAGCTGGAGAAGGCTCCGCATGCGATGCGCTATGATAATATTCCCGGGTGTACTTATTGCACGCCGCAGGTGGGTAGCACGGGGATGACCGAGCAGGCTGCGAAGGCGGCTGGTCGGGCGGTGAAAATTGGCCGCTACAGCTACGGGGCGAATGGCAAGGCGCAGGCGTTGGGCGAGCCTTCCGGTATGGTGAAGACCATTTTTGATGCGAAGACCGGCGAGTTGCTGGGCGCGCACATTATTGGGGCTGAGGCGACAGAGATGATTTCGACGTTTGTGCTGGGACGTTCCATGGAGGCGGTGGAAGAGGACTTTATGCATGCTTGCTTGCCGCATCCGACGCTGAGTGAGATGATTGCGGAGAGTGTTCTGGCGAGTGAGGGACGGGCGCTGAACGGGTAACAGGCTATAGGCGTTAGGCTATTGGCTATAGGAGGGATTCGATATGCAGGGGTATGAACAGCTTGAGGTTTATAAACTTGCATTTCAACTTGCTGTTAACTTGCATTCGCAATCACTGAATTTCCCTAAAATTGAGCAGTTTGGAGGTTTGGCTGACCAAATACGCAGGAGTAGCAAAGGCATATGTGCTAACTTAGCAGAAGGCCTTAGCAAACGTATGAGTGATGCGGATGAGTGTCGGTTTATATCGATTGCCTTGGGTAGCGCTGAGGAAACTCGTGTCTGGCTGAGTTTTTGTGCTGAGTTAGGTTACTTGAGCGCTGATGAAACTGAGGAACTTCGTCAGCAATATCAGATTGTGTGTAAGATGTTGTATGGCCTGATACAAATACGCCAAAGGAAAGTTGCGTGATGAATACTCTTATACCGGCGCGGGGGAAGAGCAGGGAGTTGCTGGATAGTGCCTTTTTACTGGCTTATGCCAAGCGGGTGGGGGCCCAGGCACGGTGGATGATGGTGCTG
>JAIXZU010000007.1 GCA_027489415.1 Alphaproteobacteria bacterium | reverse complement strand
GAGTGCAGAATAAGAGCTGATAGGCCGCCGCAGATGATGAGGATGGCGGCGATGATGGCTGCCGCAGAGTGGTATTTGCTTTTATAGAGTTTGGACATAGGCTTAAACTCCTGAAACGGATGAAGATGGGGCTGTATAGCATGGGTTTTGGATACACAAAAGGGGGCTAGTGCCCCCTGCCCTGTGTTAGACGGTTAGAGTGTGGGTTTGAGGTTCAGGTTGAAGCGGGTGTTGATGGCTTTCAGGATATCCGCGTGGACTTCTGACGGCGTTTGGGCGGCGTTGATGATTAAGTGAGTGTCCGGATGTTTGGCGACTTGGTCGAGGTATCCGGCGCGGTTTTTGGTGTGGAACTCGGTTCCGACGCTTTCCATGCGGGACTCGGTTAACCCTTCGGCGAAGAGAGGGTCCTTGCGGGCTAAACCTACGTTGACGGGGAGGTCCAGCACGAGCATCAGATGCGGGCGGGTGTCCTCGATGGCGAAGTCGGTCAGGCTTTCCAGCAGCGGGAGGCTAAGGCCGCGGCCGTAGCCTTGGAAGACGAAGGTGGTGAGGTAGGTGCGGTCCGACAGCACGAATTTTCCGGCTTCCAGCGAAGGACGGACGACGGTGCGAATGGTGTGGCGGCGGTCCGCACTGAACAGCAGCGATTCGGTTACGCCGTCCAGTTTATCCGCGTGGCCGGTGAGGAGGATTTCGCGCAGTTGTTTGCCGACGTCCGTCGCGCCCGGTTCGCGCACCAGTGTGTAGTCGAGCTCGGCGGCGGCGAAGCTATCCGCCAGCGCTTTCATTTGGGTGGTTTTGCCGGCGCCGTCCGGGCCTTCGAGAGCGATATAAAAACTCATGGGGATATCCTAATTCAATTTGTAGCCGAGGCGGGGCTGGAAGTGACCTTCCAGTGCGAAATGTTCGGCTTTGGGAGCGATGATTTCGGGGAATTCCGGATGAAGATTCAGGGGGAATGCGTCCGGGCTGAACCATTGCATGTCCGCGCAGTGGTGGGGGTCCGTGTTCCGTGGTTCGCCGCTCCAGCGCGTGATTTTGAAGTAGAGGTTCAGGCCGTCGTTGCCATCGTTCCGGCGGTAGTGGTGGAAGCCCAGCAGGTGGATGTTGGCTTCCTCCACCTTGATGCCGAGTTCCTCCTTCGCTTCACGGGCGACGGTTTGCAGGATGTGCTCGCCGGGTTCGACATGCCCGCCTGGCATGGACCAGAGACCGTCCCACACGCCGGTGTTCTGGCGGAGCTGGAAGAGGTAGCGGTCGTCCCTCTCCAGCACGAAGAGCACTGCGGGGACGACTTTATGCCGCTCCTTCATTTAGAAGCCGAACTTGCTGCCGAGGGTTTGCAGGAAGCGACCTGCGAAGCCAGCCTGAGGCACGGGGCCCTGCGGCACCAGCGGGTAAACGAACTGCTGGCCGTTGCCGAGGGTGACGGTGAGTTCGCCGACCGGAGTATCCGCAGCCAGAGGGGCGACCAGCGGCTTGTTGTACGTGATGCTGGCCTTGATGTTGCCCGGGTTGGAGCGGTTGACGTAGACGCCGACCGGTTCCGCGACTGTGAGGTTCACGCGGCCGATGCTGCCGTGCCAGACGGGGACATCCGCGGCAAGGACATCTCCCGGTTTGAAGATGTTGACCGTGGCGTGGGAGGCGAAGGTGGTGCGGTAGGCTTGCATGGAGGCGCCTTCGCGTTCCGAGAACCCATTTGTGCCCATGACGACGACGACGAGGCGTTCACCATTATTGAGCGCGGTGGAGGCGAGGTGGTAGCCGGAGTCGTTCGTGTGGCCGGTTTTGCCTGCGTCGATGCCGAGGTCCGTATGCAATAGCCCGTTGCGGTTTTGCTGGCGGATGTTGTTCCAAGTGAATTCTTCTTCGGCGAGGAAGTTTTTGTATTCGGGGAAGTCCCGGAACAGGGCTGTTAAAAGCATCGCCATGTCGTGGGCGGTGGTGCGCTGGTTGGGGGCCGGGAGGCCGTTGCTGTCCGCGAACGTGGTGGACTTCATGCCGAGTTCCTTGGCTTTGGCGTTCATCATGGAGACGAAGCCTTCTTCCGTGCCGCCGAGGTGTTCGGCGATGGCGACGCAGGCGTCATTCCCCGAGACAATCGCGATGCCTTTGATGAGCATTTCCACAGGGACAGGTTTGCCGACTTCGATGAACATTTTGGAGCCTTCGGTGCGCCATGCTTTTTCGCTGACGTTCACTTGGGTGCCGAGGGTGATTTTGCCGGATTTGAGGGCGTCGAAGACCAGATAGAGGGTCATCAGTTTGGTGAGGCTGGCCGGGCCTGCGAGCATGTCCCCGTTCTCGTTCTGGATAACCGTGCCGGTGGCGGGGTGATAGACGTAAATGGCGCGGGTGTACTGCGACACGGGCACGGACGAGCTGGTTGCGGCCGGGGCAGCTTGCGCAAATGTGCTGGCCGCTGCCATGAGGAAGGAGAGTGTGAGGGCTAGGATTTTCATGAGGGGCAGATTAGGACACCATGCCCGATGAGACAAGGCACAAGGCCAAGGATTGGGCAGGATTGGGGCCCTGCCCTGTTTTCTGTTTCGTTAATCCTCGACTTTGATTTGGGCGCCTTCGAAGCCGGCGGCGACGATTTTGGCGAGGGCTTCGTCGGCGTCCGCGACGCTATGGAGCGGCGCGGCGCGGACGCGGAGGACTTCCTTGCCGTTGGATTCGGTTTTGCTGATGGCGGCGGTTTCGTACATTTCCAT
>JAIXZU010000149.1 GCA_027489415.1 Alphaproteobacteria bacterium | reverse complement strand
GCCGGCAAACCCACCGCCCGCAGCGCCACCAGCTCCTGCCGCTTGTTGAGTTGGTTGAGCCAGATCAAACTCCCAATCAACACCGCAAACGGCAACAACTGCAGCAACATGTCCGGCATTTTGGAAAGGCTCATCAGCAGCGCCGTTGCAGGGCTCACATTCCGGCCGGAAATCTGATTCCACAGGTCAATCACGTCAATCAGATAAATGAAGGTCGCGAGCCCCATAATCGTGAAGCCCACGGTGCCCAGCCACATACTCCCAAGGTACCACCCAAGGGTGGGGGAATACCCCCGCACACCATTATCCTTCACCTGCTTGATACCAAACTCAGCCATGGGCCTGCCCCCGTCGGGAAATTTTCCACGCCGCCGCACACCCTATAACCGGCAATAACCACTGGCCGTACAGCGCCCATGTTGCCCCGTCTTCGGAAATCCCCTGCATCCCAAGCAGCGCCCCAAGGTACAGCACCCCACTTGCGCCAGCCGCTGCCATCGCTTTCCAGCTGCTCTGGTGGCGGCGCGGCGCGCGCAGCAACCATGCTGCAGCAAGTAAAATCAGGGGGAGGGGGCTCAGCGGCCACAGCAAGCGCTTGTGCCATTCACTGCGCATTTCGTGGCGGTCGTTAATGGGCGTGGTCTCTTTCGCCGCCTCTACCAACAGCTGCCCCATGGCGTATTCCTCCACATCCTTGTGGCGCGGCTCCATCATTTTCTGGCCAAGGCTCTGCCGGATGTCCAAGTTATACTTATCAAACTCCAGCATCCCCACCTGCTTCGGCCCCACTTCCTGCCGCACGCCGTTTTGCAGCACCAGCTGGGGGAACCCCTCGGCGTCCAGCGTAATCTCACCCTTGCGCGCGTACCATGTTACCGGCTGCTCGGGGTTGCGGGTGTCATGCACTAAAATCTGGTCAAGCGTCGTCGGCCCCACACGCTGTTTCAGGTACACCATCAGGTTTTTGCCCAACTGGTTGAAGGTGCCTTCTTCTAACAGCAGTTGCCCGTTTTGCGTCCGTATCTGGTACTGCAAATCCTTAAACTCGGTCGTGCTGCGCGGCAACAGCTCCAAAAACAGCACGTACCCGAACAGCACCGCCGCCACACCCCAGCCCAGCAACGGGTAAAGCAGCGCCTTCGGCCCGTGGCCAAGGCTCAGCACGGCTGTCAGTTCGTTGTCATCCTGCCAGCGGCGCAGGCTGGCAATGGTGCCAACAAACACACTTATGGGAAGTATCAACGTCAGCAGGCGCGGTATCAGCATCAGCGTCAGGTAAAGGAAAACCGAAAAATCCAGCCCCTTGTTAATCACAAGGTCAAGGAAACGCAGGCTTTGCAGCAGCCATACCAAACCCAGTAAAATGCCCAGCGCCATCAGCGTGGGCTTCACCACGTCTTTCACCACATAGCCAGGCAGGGTCATCATTGGGGGCAGTTTTACCAGTTTTCGCTCTTTTCCACCAACCCAATCTGCATAAATTTACGCCTGCGTCACATAAATATCAGCGTGTGCTTGCATCAGGCGGTTAAATCATGCCATTTTCGCAGGTATCGGATTTTTCAAAAATCGAAATGAAAAAACAGTATGAATAATAGGTCATAAAATGCCCATGTTTGCCCTCGAAGCCGCGCGCTTAACCCCCAAATCCACCAAACGCACGGTCATCGTCTTTGCAGAAGCCAAAGGCCGCCTTACTCCGGCCGCACAAATAGTGGATGACGGCCTCGGCGGCATCATCCGCAGCACCCTCCGCAACTCGCGCTATCAGGGCGGTGTGGGGGAAATCTTCCGCCTCACCGTGCAAAACTATCCCATCACGCAGGTGCTCGTGGTGGGGCTGGGGAAGGGGGCGGACGAACGGCGGGACTACTGGAAATCCGGCCTCGCCATCGGCAAACAGCTGGACGTTCTCGGCTCGCGTGAAGCCACCATAGCACTTGGCGAACTCGGCAGCCATGAAGAAGCCTTCGCCGCCGCCACCGCCCTCATCGAAGGCGTCCACATGGCCCTGTACCGGTTCGACACCTTCCGTGAACTGAAGGAACACCAGGCCGCCCGCTTCGAACGCCTCCACATCCACACCTCCACCCGCACCGCCCGCATGATAGAGGAAGAAACCGAACGCCTCGCCGCCTTGCTGGACGCCACCGACGCCACCCGCACCGCCGCCAACCTGCCGCCCAACATCGCCAACCCCGAATACATGGCGGAACAAGCCCGCAAGCTCGAAAAACTCGGCGTGAAAGTCGAAGTCATCGACGAAAAACAGATGAAGAAACTCGGCCTCAACCTCATTCTGGCGGTCGGTGAAAATGCCGCACCGGAGGACCAGCCGCGCCTCATCCTCATGCACTACAACGGCGGCAAAAAGGGCGAAGCCCCCACCGCCATCGTCGGCAAGGGCGTGATGTACGACACCGGCGGTTATTCTATTAAATCGAAGGACGGCATGCCGGACATGAAGTACGACATGTGCGGCGCCGCCGCCATCTTAGGCACCATGGAAGCCCTCGCGCGCCGCAAAGCCGCCGTCAACGTCATCGGCGTCATGGCCTGCGCCACCAACATGATAGGCTCGCATATGTTCGTGCCGGACAGTATCTACAAATCCTACAAAGGCATCCACGTAGAGGTCAGCAACACGGACGCCGAAGGCCGCCTGGTCCTCGCGGACGCCATCGCCTACACCATCGACAAGCACCAACCGGAACAACTGGTGGACCTCGCAACCCTCACCTACGCCTGCATCGCCGCATTGGGCGGCGCCTACGCGGGCCTGTTCAGCACCAGCAACACGCTCGCCAATGCCCTTACCCGTGCGGGGGACGACGTCGGCGAACGCCTCTGGCGCCTGCCGGTGGACGACTTCTACACCCCACCCTCTCCGGTTGCGGACATCAACAACAACGGCTCCCCCTACGCCGGTGCCTCCTACGGCGCAGTCTTCCTCAAACGCTTTGCGGATAAGACCCCATGGGCGCACTTGGATATCGGCGGCGTTGCCAACGTCATGAAGGTTCCGGGCGGTCACACGCATCTCAGCGGTGCCACCGGCTTCGGCGTACGCCTGCTGGTCAACTGGCTGGAATCCATCGCCGCCGCCAACCTCCCCACCGCCAAAAAACGCGGCCGCCCCGCCCGCGGCACCACGCCAGCCGCTCCGGCACGGGACCCCTCCGCCCCCAAACGCCCCCGCGGCCGCCCCCGCAAAAACGTCGCATAGGGGCCAACAATAATCACCAGCCGCCGCACGCATTGTGGCGGCTGTTCATTTTCCAGTGTAAAAAAGCCTATTCAATAAAAGAAAGCCCCCACCATGGCCAAAGCCGTCAAAAAAGCCGCCACCTCAAAATCGGCAACCACCAAACCCGTCATCACCCCCGCCCTCAAATCCGCCCTCACGCACACCCGTGCCCTTCTCGCCATTCCCGCCGCCTCCAACCGTATCGAAGCCGTGGCGGACTACGTCGAATCCTACGCCAAGCGCAAAGGCTTTAAAGTGGAACGCCAGCCGGATGACACACTCCGCATCACCATCGAAGGCACCAACAAAAAGCGCGTCGTCGGCTACGGCGCGCACCTGGACCGTATCGGCCTGATGGTCGACGAAGTCTACGACGACGGTACCGTCAAAATCAGCTCCATCGGCGGCCTCTATCCCGGCCACGTCATGGACGGCTGCACCGCTTCCATCCAAACTAAAAAAGGTCTGGTCGAAGGCGTCATTTTCCACACCGACACCCCCATCCACAAAATGGGCCTGGAAGGCTTTGAAAAGCGCCCGCAAAAATGGAAAAACATCCGTTTGCGCCCGGACGCCTGCATCGGCGTCTCCAAAAAGGAAGGCAAGGAACGCCTCGCCACCTTGGGCGTCCGCGCGGGCCAACTGGTCTGGCTGAACCCTATGCTGAACATCGATGAAACCTACGGAACCCTCCGCTCCCGCTGGCTGGACAACACCCTCGGCTGCGCCGTCCTCTTGGCCCTGATGGACACCTGGACCACCAAAACCAAACCGAAATTCACCGTGGACCTCATCTTCTCCGCCGCCGAAGAAGCCGGTATGGGCGGTACAAGCGTGCTGCGTGAAGGCCTGACGGACTTTGTCGCGGTGGACACCTCCGTCGGCGAAGACGTCGAAGACCTCAAAAACTGCGCCATCAAACAAAAAGCGGGCCGTTATCCCTACTCCGGCACGTTAACGGACGAACTCGAAGCCGCCGCCGAAAAAGCCAAAGTCGGCTTCGAACGCCGCACCTTCGAAGGCGGCGGAACGGACGCCGAACAAGCCAAATCCGCAGGCTTCAAAGGACGCGTCGGCTGCATCGTCGTCCCCATCTACAACCTGCACAGCATCGAGGCCGGAACCTTCCAAGCCCTCAACGCCGTCATCCAAACCCTCCACACCCACGCGACAGCGTAACCCGAATATCTCAACAGGCCCCGCAAGGGGCCTTTGATATAATAGTCTGCGAAACGTGATTTTCTAGCCGGTAAGTGCTAAGCTCCACCCATGTCCACCCCAATCGCATTCTATCATACGGTAGGAGAAACGCCTGCTTCACTTGACAGCGTATTGCCGCCTCTCCTCGAAAAAGCCCTCAAAGGCACCAACCGCATCCTCCTCATCGCGCCCACCCCCGCGCGCCAGCAACGGCTGGATGAAACGCTCTGGAGCTACTCCGAAACCTCCTTCCTCCCCCACGGCAAGCCGGACGACGGCAAGCCCGAACTCCAACCGGTCCTGATAGTTACGCCGGAGGACGACTTCGCCTCCTACCTGACGGACCGGATCCCCGTCCTCCTCGCGGGCGCGGAATCCGCACTCCCCAGCCTCACCGCGTCAGGCGCCTCCCGCATCCTGTATCTCTTCTCAGCCTCCACGGCAGATGTCGAGCGCGGCCGCACCCTCTTCAAACAGCTGAAAGGGCAGGGGCACCCCATGTCCTACCACCAGCAAACCGCCACCGGCTGGGAAAAGAAAGCCTAGCTTGGCAACAAAAAAACGGGTGGAGGAACTCTCCACCCGTCAAGGTTCGTTAGCCAAGCTTGGGCATGGTGTTCAGGAAGTCCTCAACCTTCTCCTTCAAACGTGCCACTTCTTCGGCACGGCCTTTCAGGTCAGCCAGGGGCTCTTCAACCAGCGAGACCTTCTGCAGGTGCAGCTCGGTCAGCTTCTCCTGTCCACGGTCAACCAGCTCCGCAAACACCGTATCGATGTCACTTTGCAGCTTGCTCAGGCTCTGCTCCATCTGCTCGCGCAACTGGAACATGGCGCGTTCACTCTTGGCACGTTCTTCGGCCAGAAACGCATTCAGGCCGAAAGCATCAAGCTTTTGCACCTCGGTGTACCGCTTCTCAAACAAAGCAATGTCCCGTGCCAGTGCTCCGGCCATGGCGTCCAGTGTGGCGGTCAGCTCTTCGGCTTGGTTTTTTATCTCACCCAGGTTCAGCAGCTGCCCGTAGTCTTCTTCACGAATTTCCACAAACTGCGCTACCGTCAGGCCCGAAAGCAAACTTCCTTCAGTGTCGGAAGCACCCTCCACAAAGCAGCCCAGCTTGTCACCAAGCAGCACGAACTTTGTCTTCAGGTAGGTGTCGGCCAACCTTGTTTTCTCGGCACGGGTTTTGGGAACGGGGTTTGTCTCTCCCGCCACCTTGTCCCACTCAATTGCGTGCTCGTGCATCAACGCCGAAGGCATGAATATCGCGGGGGGCTCCCCGTTGGTCTGGGTCATGTCAACCTCCTCGGGCTGGGGCAGGGGGGCAGGGGTAGCGGGCTCGGTTGTAAAGTCATCTGTTGCCGCTTCCGGCATGGGCTCGCCCATCACGGCATACTTCAGGCGGCTCAGCCCAAAGCAGTTCGGGCACATGGCTTTCTTGTCACTTTGAATGTTCCACCTCAGCTGCCTGAAGGCGGTCACATAAAACGCCGGGTCTTCCCCTTCCTCAAAATTCACGGCATCAGAATTTTCACATCCGGGCTCCGTGCATGTCACCAAAACCAGGTGATAGGTTTTGTTATGTTCACCGGGCACAATCTGCTCGGTAAAAATGTCGTAATCGGCTAGGTGTTTCGCTCCCATTGAATACTCCAGGGAAAAAGTGTTGCGGTAGTGGCCAACTCATAGCATTTCCTCGTATATTTGCAAGTGAATACACGTTCCAACCCCAATCCAGCCCAAAAAAAAAGGGGAGGGGTCTTACCCTCCTCCTTCAAAACTCGCTTTCAGCATATCCTGCAACATCCGTGCGTCACAGGGCTCCGTTTCATCCATCAGGCGCTTGCCCACCTGAAGAACCATCTCGTCCATATCCCTGTAGGCGATCCTGAAGAATTCCTTCGTTTCATCAAGAAGATGAGTCCGCAACGGTTCTTCATAATGCTCATTCAGGTAATCAACATGCATGGCCAAAGCCTCAAGCTTGTTAAACTTGTGCAGCAATAACGTCAGTTGGCTCTCAAACTGGGTCAATTCTTCCGCTCGCGCGAACAGGTCACGCATCGCTATCTGGTCTTCAAGGGGATACTTCCCTTGCTGCAGCAGCCAGCCCACTTCACGCCCCATCAAAACAACCCGAATTTCAGGCATATGTTTTTTGCGCCCCATGGCACCCCCCTAAACGGTAAGAAATAAGATTCTCAGAACCCAACACATAGCCTCACCCCCCAAATTTTACAACCCCACCGTGCATCTGCCCAAAAAATAATCACAATGCATACTAAACCGCCATTCACAGCGTTTCCTGTACTAGACACTCAACACGAAACACTCAACACTCACCCCCCATGGCCCTTCTAGCTACCCAAGCCCTCACCAAAACCTTTGCCGGCGCGGCAGGGCCGGTTACGGCGGTCAATAATGTCAGTGTGGAAATCGCGGCGGGGGAAATCGTCGGCCTCATGGGCCCCAACGGCGCAGGCAAGTCCACCACCATGCGGCTTCTCGCGGGTTTCCTGCCTGCCACCTCCGGCCGCGCGGAAATCAACGGCCACCCGCTGCACACCCATGCCCGCCTCGCGCAGGCCAATCTGGGCTACCTGCCGGAAGTCCCGCCGGAGGAGGACGACCTCACCCCCCACCATCTGCTCACCCTCCACGCGCTCTCACATAACTTGAAGAACATCGAGCATTCCATTGAAAGTTCGTCAAAACTAACGCGTTGTTATCCCTACCTCCACCGCCCGATGGGCGAACTCTCCAAGGGGATGAAACAACGCGTCCACCTCGCCTGCGCCCTCATCCACAACCCGCCGGTACTGTTGCTGGACGAACCGACGGACGGCCTCGACCCCAACCAGAAGCACGAGCTCCGCCTCATGCTGAAAAAACTCGCCGCCCCGTCGGATACCTCTCCCGGTAAAGCCATCCTCGTCAGCACGCACTTGCTGGAGGAAGCCGAACAACTCCTCACCCGCATCCTCATCCTCCATCGCGGGAATATCCTGATGGACACCACCCCCGCCGAACTCGCCCGCCAAGGCGGGGGGGACCTCCACCGCGCCTTCCGCGTCCTCACCACCAACCGCGCCGGAGAATAACTTATAATGCTCGCCAAATCCCTCCTCCTCCACCACACCCGCCAACTCCGCCAGTCACCCGCCACCGGCATTTTCCTTTCGTCCGGCTGGGTCGCCGCAGTTCT
>JAIXZU010000098.1 GCA_027489415.1 Alphaproteobacteria bacterium | reverse complement strand
GTTGTCACAGGTCGTATCAGCCCCTCGGTTGCCGCCTTGTCAAATCGCCCTGCATTCGGCGTGCGTAATGCTGCCACGGACCTTCTCACAGTCGCAGCCAACGGCTTTGTCGGGATTGGCTCCGTATCACCCACAATTAACCTTCAAATCTCTTCAACCAGTCCACGTATTTACCTCACAGCAGGTAACAGCGGCGCAGCCGCAGGCTCCTACCTTGCGTTCTATGATAGCGCGAACACCCGCATCGGCTACGTAGGGGACGGCTCCTCCGGCAACACCTCCATCTATATCGGGGCAGACCTCAACAACGTCATCGCCGCAGGCACTGGCGGCAGCTGTACCGTCAACACCGGCGGCTGCGCATCGGACGAACGCCTGAAGCAGGAGATCCACCTCATCGGCCCCTCTCTGGAAAAACTCATCCACGTCAATGGTGTAACCTATCAATGGAAGAAACACCCGGGGGAGGTCCACTACGGTGTCATCGCGCAAAACGTCCAGAAACAGTTCCCGGGCCTGGTGACGAAGGGGGATGACGGCTTCTTGGAAGTCAACTACCGCGGCCTCATTGCACCTGTTATCGAATCTATTAAGGAACTCCATCAGGCCATCCTCGGCAACACCAAAGAAATCGAAACCCTGAAAGCCGAAAACGCACTCCTCAAACAGCGGCTGGATAAACTGGAGCAAGCCCTCTCCGCCAAGTCCCAGTAAATAGGGCAGGGGGGGACACAAAAAATCCCCCAACCGAAATTGGGGGATAGTCTGTTCACTGTTCACTTCCCAGCTACCGAGCCCAACGCCCGCACCCCAGCCATCACATCGCTCATCTCACTGGCCCACCCCCAGCTCAATCGCACAGCCTGCCCAGCCAACTCGCCGTATCCGATCGCCTGCAACACATGGCTTTCCTTCACGCGCCCGCTCCCACACGCACTCCCTTGGCTTACGGCCACACCGCGCATGTCCATGCCAATCACCACGTCTTCACCGCGCATACCGGGGGTAATTACCTGAATCACATGCTCCACGCCGTCCACGCGGCTTCCCACAAAATCCAGCCCAAGCTCACGCAGCTCACTGCCTACGTAATCTTTCATCTGGGCGGCAAGCTTACGCTCGTCTGTCATCTGGCTTACAGCCGCCTCTAGCGCCGCTACCATACCTGCCACGGCCATCAGGTTCTCGGTGCCTGCCCGCCGGTTGCGCTCTTGCCCACCGCCGGTCAACACAGCATCCATCTCAAGCTCGCTTTTTACAATCAACACACCCACTCCTTTGGGCCCACCAAACTTGTGTCCCGCAAAGCTCAGCATGTCGGCGCCCAGCGCGTCCACATCCACGGGCCGGTGCCCCACGGTCTGCACGGCATCGGTATGGAACACCACCCCCGCCGCCTTGCAGATCGCCGCAATCTCCTGCACGGGCTGTACAACACCATTTTCATTGTTGGCGTGCATCACACTTACCATCCCCACGCCACCGGCGGTAAGCGCATCTTGAAGCCAGTCAAGCTTCACAATCCCATTGCTATCAACCGGTATCTCACCCGCACCAAGCACTTTCCCCGTGTTGCGCACACAGTCATGCTCCACCGCACTCACAAGCAATCTTTTACTTGAATTTTTGGCCATAAATCCACGTAAAGCAAGGTTATTTGCTTCCGTGCCCCCGCTCGTGAACACCACCCGCTCGGCCCGCACACCCATCAAATCCGCTACCCGCCTGCGGCTCTCATCCATAACAATACGGGAAGCCTGCCCTTCGGCATGCACACTGCTGGGGTTGCCAAATTGGTCCAGCAACTCCACCATCCGCGCCCGCGCCTGCGGCCTCAGCGGCGCCGTCGCCGCATAATCCAGATAAACCCGCCCAGCTACCCCAGCCACCATCTAACCTCTAGCTTCTAACGTCTGGAACTTAGTTCTCTATAATGCGCACGCCACTGAACACCATCGGCGCAAGCGGTGTCTCATTCGCATCGTAATCGCCATCCAGCACCATCTGCAGGCTCACGCGGCGCAGGAACTGTTCAATGTGGCCACCCAGCGCGGTCCAAAGGTCATGCGCATTGCACTTGCCACCATGCACGCAGCCTGCACCGGCTTTGGGGGCTGTGGGGTCGCTCATGCCGCCGCAGCGCGTCAGGTCAATCACTTCATCAACGGCATTCACAATGTCCGCCAGCATCACAAGGCTCAGGGGTTTGGGAATCATATAGCCACCGCCCGGCCCGCGCACACTATCCACCACACCGGATTTGCGCATTTTCGCGAATAACTGTTCAAGGTAGCTCAAGCTAATCTGCTGCCGCTCGGCAATCTGCGCCAGTGTCACAGGGCGGGGGGAACTCACGGAAAGCTGGGCCAAATCCAACATCGCCATAATCGCGTAACGTCCGCGGGTGGAAAGGTGCATAGTCATAGTCCTTGTTGGTGGCGTGAATACAGTAAACCTATAACCAAAGTCGCAAATCGTCAATACCCAACCCCACTAAGGGGTTATTAAGTAGTCACCTAATAAAACACTATTAATCAGATATTTAAACGATTTTTCTTGCTAATTCAAACATCACTATGCCATAAGCGCGAATTATTCGAATCACGAATCACGAAAACACGAATTACGAGGTTAACCATGCCCGACGTCACATTCCAAGGCCCCGCTGGCCGCCTAGAAGGCAAGTACTTCGCCCAGAAGAACCCGGAGACCCCCATCGCGGTCATCCTGCACCCGCACCCGCTGCACGGCGGCACCATGAACAATAAGGTCACCTACCGCCTGTTCGAAACCTTCGTGCGCATGGGCTTCTCCGTCCTCCGCTTCAACTTCCGCGGTGTCGGTAACAGCGAAGGCGTCTTCGACAACGGCGTAGGCGAACTCTCCGACGCCGCCGCCGCATTGGACTGGCTCCACGCCAACCACCCCCACGCGCCCGAAATCTGGCTCGCCGGCTTCTCCTTCGGCGGCTGGATTACCATGCAAATGCTCATGCGGAGGCCGGACCTCAAACGCTTCATCGCCGTCGCCCCGCCAGCCGGTCTGTACGACTTCTCCTTCCTCAGCCCATGCCCAACCTCCGGCCTCGTCATCTACGGCAACAACGACGAAATCACCACAGCTGCGGACACTGAAAACCTCCTGAAGAAATCCACGCGCCAAAAAGGCATCACCATCAGCGCCGCCAAAATCAACGGTGCGGACCACTTCTTCACCAACCAGCAGGACGACCTCGGCGCCACCGTCGCCGCCTATATCCAACGCGAAATGGGCAAAACCGGCCGCTAATCCGGCAGGGCAGGGAAGGGCGCCAAAGGCGCCTTTTTCTTTGTCTCTCTCCTAAAAATCCTGTAAAACCATCTCATCACAACCGTTTCGCCACGCTCGGAAAGGAGCCCGCCATGTCGTTCCTGTCTCGCCTTAACGTCCTTCAGCTTGCCACGGCCACCCTCTATCTGGCGCTCTTCACACACGCAATCTACATGCTGCTCACAACTTATTACGGCTGGCATTCGGTGCCTGCTGGTGCAACCGGCGCAGCGGGAGGTCTATTGTTTCTCTTCGGGTTCGGCAGCGGTCTGGTCGCCAATCCAACCCGTTTCGAAGCCGAAATTTCGGCCTACAGCAGCTTCCAGCTTTTTCTCTGGTTGTCATTTGTAGTGCTTTGCGGCGGCTACTCATGGGTGCTCGCGCTCCATGCTTCGCTTGGTCTTGGAATCGACCCTTCGCCCCCCGCCATAGCCTGCTTGGTACTTGGGGCATGGCTTGGCTCTTACCTCTTCAAGCGCGCCTTCGTCCCCCACACATGGGGCCCGTTCGCCAAACGCTTAAACCACTCCTAACGCACTCCCACGGGCGGCCTCAAAGCCGCCCGTTGTCATGTCTACGGCTTGACATTCCTCATAAAATGTCATCTAACCAACACGTTAATGCACCTCACTCGTTTGAACAGGAGTTCAACAGATGAAATCACTCCTCCAGCGCACAGCGCTCGCCCTTCTTCTGGTCGGGGCCATTCCCGCCACCTACGCCGAAGCCCGCGGTACCTATCGGGTGGTGGACACCGCCTACAACGACGTCCTCAACGTCCGCACCGGCCCCTCCACCCGCTATCCCATCATCGGCATGCTGGCGCCCTACGCCCGCGGCATTGTTGTCTCGCATTGCGAATACCGCTGGTGCTACATCTACCACGGCAACACGGAAGGCTGGGTCAGCCGGCGCTACATCCGTCCGGAATAACTCCAGCTTCGCACACCCCACAAAAAAACGGGCGGCCTCAAGGCCGCCCGTTTTCGCTATTCGTCATCCCGGTCATCATGCAACCGCACAATCCACACCTCAAAGCGTTCATACTCAACAATGACAGCAAAGTGGTCTTCCGCGAACTTGGTCAACCGTAATTCACGCCGCCCTTCATCAAATGTCAGCGTAGTCTCATCAGGCATCTTCCATCTGTCAAAACGTTTGGTGCCAGGGGTACTACGCGGCAGGTCACGAAGCCCACCCTTAATCAGGTGTCCTCCCGCCATCATCTCCAGCAAGCGTTCACGCTGTTCAGTGGTCCCATTCCGGCTCACGAACTTGATGATATTCACCGCCAGAAAGTTCGCCAGCGGCCCGTAAAGCTCGGGCGCCAGCGGCTCCGTCACCCAGGGTTGTTCAGCATTCACCTGAATCTGAAAGGGCAGGGAGGCCGCAACCTCCACCACAGGCCCTGTCAACAAAGTCCGGTCATTCGCACGTTCAGCAGTCGCATTCATGGCAAATCTCCTCTGCACATGGGGGAAAGGTCATCAATATGTATGCAGTTGTATATGCCACTCCTGTAAACTTAACAACATAAAAGCTGAGTCACTCGCCCCACAAAAAACGGGCGGCCCCAAGGCCGCCCGTTCGTCATTCGCCATCAGTGTCATCAACCAACCGCGCAATCCACACATCGGAATGCCCAACCAAATGGATAGCCGCAAAGTGGTCTTCCGCAAAACGCGTGAACCAAACTTCACGTGGTCCTTTATCAAACACAAGGCTGTCCTCGTCGTCACTGGTCCATTTGTGCGAAGGCGTGTTAATACGGCCCCGCGCAACGTCGCGCAACTCGCACTTAATCGTTTGGGCCTCAGCCATCTTCTGCAGCAGAATATCGCAACCGGGGCTTGTCCCGTTTTGACGAACATATCGCAGAACATCCCGCACCAGAAAATTCGCCAGCGGCGCAAAATGGTGCAGCGCCATCGCGCCCGTTACCCAACCGCTCTCGGCAACCACCTCAAGCTGAAAAGGCAGGCAACCCATCACTCCCACACCATGTCCGGTAAAAGTACGTCGCATAACAGCAGTCTCAGAACTCGCATTCATGGCAAATCTCCTTGCTCACGGAAAAAATTTGAAAAGTATGCACTTCATACGCCATCCCACCCCAACCAACAACAAAAAAGGGCAGCCGTAGCTGCCCTCTTCCAGTCGTATCGTAGTCAGATGTAATCCAGCAAAGCCTGAAATCTGCGCGAACTCATAATCTCATTCTGGCGCCAGGCTTCTGGCGTCAGCCCAAGGCAATCGTCAGCTTCTTTCTGGGCCTTAAGGATTTTCTTCTCAAGTTTCTTGGCTTTTTTCCGCAAACCCTTGGCAATCTGGGCCTGCTTCGGCAGGTCGTCATGCTTGGCGCAAACACTGCCTTCAATGCGTGTTGCCATGGCGGTGTAGCGTGCCTGAACACTTTTCAGGCGCGCCACTTTCTGGGTCAATGCCGCAGCATTTTCCTCAAAGGCAAGGCGCAGCTCGTCATCGGTCAAGTCATTCAGCACCTCAATTTCACGCCGTCCCGAACTGGGATGCATCTTAAAGTCACTGAGCGTCCCGTTCAGTAACATCAGCGCGGTATGCTCACCCCGCCCTATAGCTTTCAAAAGCGATTTACCAAGTTTCATGTCATTCTCCCGAATGTGAAAGGAATCATGTGTTTCGTGAATGCTTAGTACAGCAGAGCTTCTATCAAATAACTGAATACAATACAAGCTTGTAGTCATCCAATCTAAATATTAAATACTTATAAAATAGAAACTTAAGTTGCCGTAAGAAGTATCCAGCTACCATCATGTTAATGGAACTCTCCCCAGTCCAAACTCCCTCAGCAACGCCCACCGCAGCCGAAAAAGCCTCACAGCCCCCGCGGCGCAGCACCACAACCGCAAAAACAAATAAGATGTTAGCTTAAATAAGGCAGGCCCCCCACAGGTAACCATCATCCCACCACATCGCAACGCCCACCGCAGCCGAAAAAGTCTCACAGCCCCCGCGGCGCAGCTCCCCCAACGCAACACCCAACACTTAACACTCAAGCCGCACCTTCCCAGCAACCCCCCGCTCAAAAGCCACCATCGCCACCACAACGCGCTGCATGCGCTCATCACTCAGCTCACCCAGCACTTCATCTTTTCCCACACCACTCAACTTGCTCACGTAAGCCACATAGTTGTGGGAAGGGTTATTATCAGCAGGCGGAGCATACCGGAAAATCGCACGCTCCAGCGTCAACCGCGCATACTGGCTGCGGCCCAGCAAATCCTTCATGGCCGTCAAACCCGCCACTTCACTGCCAAACACCGCAAACCCCCACGCGCTCCCAATCTGCCCCTTATTCCACCTGCTTGGCCGCAAATTCCCCGGGTTATTATTGCGCCACGCAGGGCTGCCTCCAATCCGGAATTCCTTTTTGCCATCCGCGGTCTCCAGCACCGTCACTCGCGTGCCGTTCTCGCGCCACCCATGTCGCGCCTCATAGGCCCGCACAAAAACCAGTCCCTCAACACCCATCCCAAACTCTCCCCAAAAAACGAACTAAACCCGAAACCCCGACACCCCGAAATCCCGACACCGAAAAACAAAAAAGCCGCCCAAGGCGACCATGCCCTGTGCAGCATGTGAAATATACCCCAACCCCGTGGCAAAAGTCAAGAAAATTCGTGTAAATATATAAAATATATCAGATAAACGCCTAATGCACTCAGTTAACCCACTACCCAACACCCAAAACTCAACACCCAACACTCATCACTTCCCACTACTTCCCCTACAGTTCCCTTACATTGACCATAAAAGTGCAACACTGCCGCCCCTAAAAGCAGCACAAACCGGCCATTTCCAAAGCGCTTACCCTTGCCCTTTGCCATTCCAGCCTGTTAGTTTCCCACTATAAATTCGTAACAAAAGCGGGGGATAACTCTCACATGGTCGAACCAACAAATGTGGCCGCTACGCTGGATATGTCCTTCTGGGGCCTCTTCCTGCAGGCCGGTTTATTCGTAAAATTGGTCATGATCGGCCTGTTCGGGGCCTCAGTCATGGTCTGGGCCGTCTGGGTCGCCAAATCCAAGCAATTCAAGGCCCTCCACAAGAAGGCGGACGACTTCGAGGACATCTTCTGGTCTGGTTCCCACACTCTCGAATCCTTCACTCGCCAAGTAAATCCCCAGCAGGGGGACCACGCCCTGGCCTCCGTTTTCGTTGTAGGCCTTGAAGAATGGAACGCAGCCTCGGACGAAGAACGTCGCGACGGCACCGCTCTCCAGCGCTCGCGTCGGATGATGGACGCCACCGCCCGCCGCGAACTCGAAAGCCTGGAAGCATGGCTCCCCGCCATGGCAACCACTGGTTCCGTCGGCCCGTTCGTCGGTCTGTTGGGAACCGTCTGGGGGATCATGACCTCCTTCCAAAGCATCGGTGTCTCCAAAAACACCAGCCTCGCCGTGGTTGCCCCTGGTATTGCGGAAGCTCTCTTCGCCACCGCCATCGGCCTCTTTGCCGCTATCCCTGCGGTTATCGCTTACAACCGCTTGTCCGGCAGCCTCGGCCGCTACGCTGGCCGTGTGGAAACCTTCATCGATGAATTCCTCACCGTGCTGGAGCGCCAAGCCACTCGTAAAGCAGCCCCCACAACCCGCCGCTAAAACAGGAGGTTACAATCTGTGGGAATGAATCTCGGCCCTTCTGGCCACAAAGGCCACCGTGTCTACAAACCCATGGCGGAAATGAACATCACGCCGATGGTCGACGTCATGCTCGTGCTCCTCATCATCTTCATGGTCGCCGCACCGATGATGACCCAAGGCGTCCAAGTCGCGCTCCCGAAAGCGGATGCGAAGCCGATAGAGCAAGAAAAGCCGGTCGAAATCATGCTGAAAAAGGACGGCACCATCAGCGTCGGCTCCACCATCGTCGCCCGCGAAGAACTGGTCACCCGCCTTACCGCCATTCAGGAAAACCGGGATACAGCCGGCATCCTCCTGCGTGCGGACAAGGACATCGACTACGGCACCGTCATGGAAATCATGGCTGCCCTGCAAGCCGCAGGCATGGTGGATGTCGGCCTGGTGACGGACCCTGTGGAATAACCGGGGCAGGGGGGTAGTTAAAGAATGAGCGTCGCCTTGCACCATCGCGTCTCAAGCCAGCCGAACATGAATAAGGTTCTGGTCTGGTCTCTGGTCGCGCATATTGCCGTGCTCATAGGCCTGTCACTCAGCATCTCTCATAAGGTAAAAGTCTCGGCCCCCGCCATTCAGGTAAAGCTCGTCGGTGTCCCGCAACCCACTGCCGCATCCGCCAAAAAACCACCTGAGAAAATCCGGACGCAGGACTCCGCCGCTCCCAAAGAACCCCCGCCGGAAACCAAAAACATTCCGCCGTCGGACGCGAAAACAAAATTCATGAACGAGCAAAAACCGCTGGACCCCGACAAAAAAGTCAATCCCGTGGAAGCCAAGGAACGCCCGCCAACGCTGGATAAATCTCCGCGCGAAAAGAAAGTTGTGAAAAACGACCTCGACGCCAAAGTGGTGAAGAATCCGGAGGACTTCCTGGAAAGCATGGAAGACTTCCTCGAAGCCAAACCGAACACCAAGCCCACTCCGGCCGCCGTGGTGACGGACAAACCCGCCGGCGAGGGCCCCCAACTGCAACTGAACATGGCGGACCAAGGCGTGAACGACGGCATCGGCGCCGCCGTGAACAAAAACTGGTACTTCCAGGGGTACGACGTCAAACTCAGCGTAACAGTCCAAGTGAACCTCTCCGCGGACGGCCAGCTCGTCGGCCTCCAAGTGGTGGACTCCAGCGGCAACAAAGCCTTCGACGACTCCCTCATCCGCGCCATACGCAAAACCGCCCAAACAGGCTTCCCCATCCCTGCGGAAAAAATGTCCGCCTACCGCGAGTTCAACATGACCTTCAGTAAATAACCAACGCTTCGCTTCACAAAAAACCGTGTCACACCCAAACTCCCATGCTAACGTCACAGCCAACATAAAGGAGACCACCATGTCGCGCTTCAACCGCCTCCTCACAATCTCAGCAGTCATCCTGGCTACCTGGCTACCCGGCTACCTGGTTCCTAGTGCCCATGCCAAAGTGACCATCGACCTCTCTGCCCCCAACGCCGCCCCACTCCCCATCGCGGTTCCTAATTTCTCGGGGGATACCCCCGAAGCCCAACGCTTCGCCGCGGACCTCGCCGGTGTCGTCCGCTCCAACCTCCAAAACAGCACGCCCTTCAAACTGCTGAAGCCGGAATCCTACCTCCAGTCGCCGGAGCAAATCGCCGCATCCGGCCCCGCCTTCGCGGACTGGCGCGGCATCAATGCGGACGCTCTCGTCACCGCCATCGTCAAGCAGCAGGAAGGCGGCAAACTCCGTGTGGAAGTCCGCCTGTACGACACCCAAACCGAGCAACAACTCTACGGTACGGCGCTGACGGACAGCACCGCCAACTGGCGCTACATCGCCCACCGCATCTCGGATGATATCTACAAAACCCTCACCGGCGAACCCGGCTACTTCTTCACCCGCATCGTCCACATCGGGGAAAGCAAAAGCATCGACGGCAAAGGCGGCACCCTGAAAAAACTCTGTATTATGGACCAAGACGGCGCCAACTATCAGTGCCTCACGGACGGCACCTCG
>JAIXZU010000137.1 GCA_027489415.1 Alphaproteobacteria bacterium | reverse complement strand
CCTGAACAACGACACCGGCTTCCAAGGCTGGCAAGGCCCTTACATGGAAAGTATGCTCACGCCCAAATCCCGCACCTACGGTATGTACAGCTTTGTGGAAGGCCGTCAGGACGTCCCAGGCGTACCACCCGTGGAATGCACCGGCGGCGGTATCTGCGCCACGTGGCTGAAACTCACCAAGGTGAAGGACTCCATCGCCAAGGAAATCGACAAATCGCTGGACACCGACGACTCTCCCAACGCCGGTACCTTCCGCATCGAGTACATCCCCGGCCCGGCGGACGACGTCTACTACCTCATCGGCGCCAAAGGCGAATCCTCATCACCCGCCTCCAGCGGCCAATAAAATCGCGTCCCTCGCGTACGCATACGTATAGGCACCCGCACGCGGGTGCCTGCGCGCAGGTAAACCCCGTTGACACAAGGGTTAATAACCGGATACCCCTTACGTCATGAACGCACTTGTAATCGTCGAATCTCCCGCCAAAGCCAAAACCATCGAAGGGTACTTGGGTAAGGACTACAAAGTCCTCGCCTCCTACGGCCACGTGAGGGACCTCCCCTCCCGTGAAAAAGCGGTAGAGCCCGACAACGACTTCGCCATGCACTATCAGGTCTCGGGGGCGGATAGCGAAAAAACCCTTAAAGGCATCATGGCCGCCCTGAAAAACGCCGACACCCTCTATCTCGCGACCGACTTGGACCGCGAAGGAGAAGCCATCTCATGGCACGTCTGGGAAGAAATCAAACGCCGGGACCCCAAACTCGCCGCCCGCCTGCACGTCCACCGTATCGAGTTCACAGAAATCACCAAATCCGCACTCCAGCACGCCATCGCCAACCCGCGCAGCCTCGCCCTCAACCTCATTAACGCCCAGCAGGCCCGCCGCGCGCTGGACTATCTCGTTGGCTTCACCCTAAGCCCCGTCCTCTGGCGCAAGGTCAAAGGCGGCCTCTCCGCTGGCCGCGTGCAATCCGTGGCACTCCGCCTCATTGCGGAACGCGAAGACGCCATCGAAGCCTTCAAAGCCGAAGAATTCTGGTCCATCCACGGCCACTTCACCACGCCCACCGGTAAACCCCTGCCCTCCAACCTCGTGACCTACAACGGCAACAAGGTTGAAAAATTCACCTTCACGAACGAGGCCGAAGCCACCTCCGCCCAAACCACGCTCCAGCCCCTCAGCTACAAAGTGGCCGCGCTGGAAAAAGCCGACAAACGCCGCTACGCCGCCGCCCCATTTATCACGAGCACATTGCAGCAGGAGGCCGCCCGTAAACTCGGCTTCGCAGCCCGCCGGACCATGCAAACCGCCCAGCGCCTCTATGAAGCCGGTCACATCACCTATATGCGTACCGACAGCGTCAACTTGGCCAACGAAGCCGTCGCCGCGCTGCGCCACCTCATTCAAACCAAATACGGTGCGGAATACCTCCCCCCCGCACCGCTCACCTATAAATCCCGCAGTAAAAATGCGCAGGAAGCCCACGAAGCCATCCGCCCCACCAATCCGGAAAACCTGCCCAGCAAACTGCATCTGGAAGACGACCAGCAACGCCTCTACAACCTCATCTGGCAACGCACTGTCGCCTGTCAAATGGCCGCCGCCCGCTTGGAACAAACGACCATCACCATCGATGCCCAAGGCGGCAAGCAAACCTTCCGCGCTACCGGCTCCGTGGTCATCTTCCCCGGCTTTTTAAGCGTCTATCAGGAAGGCAAGGACGAATCAGGTCAGGACGACGAAGAAACCATCCTGCCGAAGGTACAAGAAGGCGACATCCTGCAAACCCGCAGTATCGATACCGAACAGCACTTCACCCAGCCCCCGCCGCGCTTCACCGAAGCCACACTGGTCAAGGCGCTGGAAGAATACGGCATCGGCCGCCCGTCCACCTACGCCACCATCATCAGCACCCTGCAGGACAGGGGCTACGTGCGCCTCGAGCAAAAACGCTTCTTCCCGGAGGACGTCGGCCGCATCGTCAGTAAGTTCCTCACCCAGCACTTCGAAAAGTACGTGGACTACAACTTCACCGCCAGCCTGGAGGACGACCTCGACGCCATCGCCCGTGGCGAACACGACTGGAAACCCACGCTCCGCGCCTTCTGGGCCCCGTTCCGGGACCTCGCCGCCGAGAAAACCGAATCCGTGAAGAAGTCGGACGTCACTACCGAAGCCACTGGCGAAACCTGCCCTCAGTGCAACACGCATGAACTCGTCTGGCGCCTAGGCAAATATGGCCGTTTCAAAGCCTGTTCCGGCTACCCCGAGTGCAAGTATATAGAGAAAACCGACAACGGCCCCCAGTCGGCCGGCGAGGACACCGGCATTCCCTGCCCGCTCTGCGGCCCCAAAGGCACCAACGAAGGCGGCACCATCCTCAAGCGCACCTCGCGGATGAACAAAATCTTCTACGGCTGCTCACGGTATCCGGACTGTAAATACGCCATCTGGGACGAACCCGTGCAAATGCATTGCGGCTTCTGTGACTTCCCCATTGTCGGCAAAAAAGTTAGCAAAAAGTACGGCGAATGGCACCGCTGCACCCAGCCGGACTGCGACTGGAACGACAACCAGGAAGCCGCGGACGCTACCGCCGCCTTCCGCGCCCGCTTCACCGCAGGTAAAACCAAGGCCGCCGCAGGCAAGGCCAAAGCTGCGGAAGCCAAAAAGGCCGCCAAGGCGGAAGCCAGAGCCGCCGCCAAGGCAGCCAAAGCCCCGGCCGTAAAAAAGGCTCCAGCCAAGAAAGCTGCCGCAAAAAAAGCCGCCACCAAAAAGCCCTCGCCCCTCACTACCAACGTGATCAAGGCCGGTAAAAAAGCCCCCGCCAAAAAGAAGGCGGACTAACCAAAAAAGGGGGCCTAAGCCCCCTTCTTCATTCGCGTATCGGCAATCTCTGTGCGTATCCGCATCAGCATCTTGCCCAGTTCATTCAGGCCGTTGCCAGTCTTCAGGTTGAACCCGAAAATCTCATCGCCCCAAGTGTTGCCCTCAACCAGGGTCGCATGTCCGG
>JAIXZU010000110.1 GCA_027489415.1 Alphaproteobacteria bacterium | reverse complement strand
CCGAGGAGCCGCCGCCGCCGGAGAGGGGGACGCCGTTGATAGTGATGGCGGTAGCGGAGATAGTGCCGGAGACTTCCAAAGCGGTGGTGGGGGCGGCGACGTTGATCCCGATGCGGTTGTCGTAGCCGAGGCCGGAGGCGATATCCCCGAAGATGGCGTTGCCGATGCTGAGGTAGTTTGAGGTTGTGGCGGCGGGGGTAGTGAGCTCTGCACCAAGGAGGATGTTATTGCCGCCGGTGGTGAGGGTCATGCCGCTGTTGGCACCGACGATGGTGTTGGAGGAACCCGTGGTTAGGGCTGTACCGGTGTAGCTACCTATGAGGGTGTTGGCGGAGAAGGAATTGCCGGAACTACCTGTACCTGTGGCGTAGCCGAGGGCAGTGTTGTAGGAGCCGGTTTGGGTATTGAAGAGTGCCTCATAGCCTATTGCCGTATTTGCAAGACCGCTGGCGTTGGAGATGAGGGCTGAATTACCGATAGCAATCGTACCTGTGACAGTGTTCAATGCCGCAGAAGATGGACCTATAGCGATAACAAAGTTTCCAGTATTATAAATACCTGCCTGGCTGCCTATACCAATGAGATATGAACCTGTGTTTTGGGAGCCTGCAGCTTCACCGATACCAATGTGGCTGTAGCCTGAGTTATTTTGTGAAGCATTATTTCCGATACTTACCACACTGCTTGCAGTGTTGTTTCTTGCAGCCGAAGAACCAATTGCGTAAACCGCTTCACCTATATTGCTTGCGGCGGCATTATTTCCAATAGCTATCACGCCAGCGCCTTGGTTTTCTTCAGCGGCATAAGTACCGATGGCGGTTACTTCGTTTGCGGTATTGTTGTAGGCGGCGTCACGACCCATTGCGTTAACACCTTGGCCGGTATTGCTGTAAGCGGCGTTACGGCCGAAGGCATTGACGTAGCTACCGCTGTTACTGACCACTGCGTTACGGCCAACAGCAGTTACGTAGTTACCGATGTTGTTGGAGGCGGCGGTGTTGCCGATGGCGGTTACGTAGTTACCGGTGTTGTTGGTGGCGGCGGTGTTGCCGATGGCGGTTAAGTTGACCCCAGTATTTGCAAGCCCAGCATAATAGCCAATTGCAACCACGTTGATAGCAGTATTAACTTCTGCGGCGTTTTCCCCGATAGCTGTCACAAACTGTCCAGAGTTACTGTTTGCAGCGTTTTGTCCAACTGCTGTTACGTTATCACCGGTGTTTGCCTGAGCAGCGTTTGCACCAATTGCTGTTATGTAGGAACCGGTGTTGCCTTCGGTGGCATTACGTCCGATAGCGGTAATTCCCCAGCCAGTATTTGAAAGAGCAGAGCTGTTACCAAATGCTGTTACATCCAGCCCAGTATTGTTATTTGCCGCATAATGCCCAATCGCCAAGGTACCGGATACTGGATTTTCTCCAGTTCTGAGACCTATGTAGAGCGTATCTGGATCGCCATTGTCATCATATGTGCCGACATTCAGGGCGGTGGCGGAGATGGTGACCGGGCCGTTTTCGTTAGCGATGACGGAGGTGGTGCCGGAGGTAATGCGGTCTCCGCTGCCGATGCCAGTGAGGAGGGAGCCGTCCCCCACAAAGCGGGTGGCGCTAACTGTGCCGGATACTTCGAGTTCGGCAGTGGGTGTGCTGGTGCCGATACCGACGAAGCTGTTGCTGGTGATGACCATCGCATCCGCGTTGTTGGTGCCGAAGCGGAGGTCCTTATTGATGCCGTTACCGACGACGTAGACGTCGTTGCTCCAGTGGATGTAACCGTCGTTGGCGAGCCAGAGTTCGGCGCCGAAGAAGCGGTTGCCGTAGACGTCGCCTGTGGCGCGGAGTTCGCCGTCAAAGTAGCCGTTGGTGCCGGAAATGGGGCCGGTTGAGGATACGCCCGGTGTCACGAGGCCCAGTGTGCCGTGGAAGTAGGACGTGGTGGTGCCTGCGGTGGTGATGCTGACGGTGTTGGTAGCCGTGTTGGCAGTGACGGCGGTGGTGCCGGAGGTGATGCGGTCCGTGGTGCCGAGCGAGCTTACGGGGGCGCCGTTGATGGTGGTGACCGAGATATTGCTGGTGCTAATTGCGTTGCTGGAGAAGTTGGGCAGGTAGCTGGCGAGGCTGCCGAGGTAACCCCAGGTGGTGCCGGCGGTGCTGAGGCTTACGATGGCCGTGGTGCTGTTGGCGGTAACGGCGGTGGTGCCGGAAATAATGCGTTCCGCGCTGAGGCCGGTAATGGCGCTGGCAGAGATGTTGGTGAGGAGGGAGCCGTCCCCGATGAAGCGGTTGGCGGACACGTTGCCGGTGACGCTGACGTTGCCGCTGGCGGAGATGCTGTTCACGCCCGTGATATTGAAGCCGCCCATTGCGAGGTTTTGCGTGGCGGTGTGGTCGCCGAGGTTGTCCCCCGGGCTGGACATGCTTATGCCTGAGCTGCCAGAGACGGTGGGCAGCGTGAAGGCGCCGGCGGTGATATTGGTGGCGGAGATGGTGCCGGAGACTTCCAGCGCCACGGTGGGGGCCGGAACGTTGATACCGATGCGGTTGGCATAGCCGAGGCCGGAGGCGATATTTCCAAAGATGGCGTTGCCGATGCTGAGATAGTCTGACGTAGTGGCGGCGGGCGTGGTGATGGCGTTGCCGAGGAGGATGTTACGGGCGCCGGTGGTGAGGGTCATGCCCGAGTTGGCACCGACAATGGTGTTAGAGGAGCCGGTGGTGAGGGCAGTACCGGTATAAGAGCCAATAAGGGTGTTGGCGGAGAAGGAGTTACCGCTGACGCCTTGGCCTGCGGCGTAGCCAAGCGCGGTGTTGTAGGAGCCTGATTCAGTATTCATGAGTGTTTGGTAACCGGTGGCGGTATTAGCGAGACCTGCCATGTTATAGGCTAAACTGTAATGACCATATGCTGTGGTACCAGATGTCATGTTGTTTTGGGCTGCTAGCTCACCGATAGCTGTCACGTAACCTCCTGTATTATAGGCAGCACTTTCGCCACCAAGAGCAATTACGAAGGGGCCTGCATTCTGGGAAGCAGCGGTATTTCCGATGGCAATCACATTATCCAGTACGTTTTGTGAAGCTGTACCAGAGCCAATAGCGATAACGTTATTCTGAAGATTGTCTCCTGCTGCTCCGTAACCAACTGCAATTACATTGGTGCCAAGGTTGTTGGAAGCTGCATATGAACCAATTGCAACATTATAACTTCCTGCATTGTTATTAGCTGCATAAGTGCCTATTGCAACCACGTCCCTAAGTGTTGGTGCAGTTGTGCCAGCACCTTTACCAATTGTGACGTTCGAGAAGTTACTAAACATATCTCGTTGTCCGAGATTTAGGTGGCCGATGATGCCAACTGATCCGCTGACTGATAGCGCCATGGATTGTTCAGGTTGTTGTGCGATACCAACATTACCATCGGTGCCGACGATGAGGCGTTCGACTCCGGAGGTGGCGATGGTGGCGCTGGTATTGTTGTAGGTGATGACTGAGGTGGTGCCGGAGGTGATGCGGTCGGTGCTCAGGCCGCTGATGTTGCTGGCGGAGATGCCGGTGAGGAGGTAACCGTCCCCGATAAAGCGGTTTGCGGAGACACTGCCGGTGACGCTGACGTTTCCCGTGGCTGAGATATTGGTAGTTGCGAGGGTTGTGGCGGTGACGGCGGAGGCGGTCAGGTTAGTGGCTGAGATATTGGTGGCGCTCACCGTAGTGGCGGAAATGAGGTTGGTATAGAGATTTGGCAGGTAGCTGGCGACGCTGCTGAAGTAACCCCAGGTAGTGCCCGCTGTGCTGAGGCTAACGACCGAGGTTACGCTGTTAGTGGTGACGGCAAGGGTGCCGGAGGTGATGCGTTCTGCGCTGAGGCCATTAATGGCGCTGGCGGAGATGTTGGTGAGGAGGGAGCCGTCTCCCACAAAACGGGTTGCGGATACTGTACCGGAGACCTGAAGGGCGGTTGTGGGGCTGTTGACGTTGATACCTATCAGGTTGGCTAAGCCGTTGCCAGAGCCAATGTTACCGCGGATGGCGTTGCCGATGTTCAGCTGGTTAGAGCCATTTGTTACAGCGGCTGTGGTGTCTCTTCCCAAGAATATGTTGCTATTTCCTGATGTTAAGTTGCTTCCTGCGCTATAGCCGACGAAGGTGTTGGATGCGCCAGTCGTCATGCCTAAGCCTGAGTAGGTACCGATACCTACGTTGGAGTTTCCAAAGTTAGCTCCCAGAGCCTGGAAGCCCATGGCAACGTTGCGGGTTCCGCTCACGTTCTGATTCAATGCATAGGAACCCACGCTGGTGTTGAGGTCCGCCGTTGTGTACATCAGAGAATAGTTCCCGATGGCAACGTTGCTGCCGCCTGAGACGTTATAGTAGAGCGCATTCATACCGACAGCGGTGTTGTCTGCGCCGTCAACGGTCATTTCCATAGCTGATGAACCGATTGCGGTATTATCTGAACCGGTCGTTACTGATTGCAGCGCGCCATAACCGAAGGCTGTGAGGTTTCCGCCAGCTATTGCGCCACTGCTTAATGCCGTTGAACCAAATGAGGTATTACCATCCGTGTTATTTCCGCCAGGACCGGGGTTGGAGCCTGGGCCATAAATACTACCGACGGGGACTGATACAGATACGTCTGTTAGAGATGCAAATGTGGTGACGCCCACTGCGCTGCCTGCGGTGAGAGTTTCCCAGCCCGTTGTTGTATTACGGCAGACTTGGAATTGACCCGAAGTATAGCGGATAGCTCCGAGGCGGTTGGTGTCGCAGGATTCGCCGCCGTTCGCGATACGCAGCGTGCCTGAGACGTGGAGGGACGTAGATGGGTTTTCGGTGCCAACACCCATGTAGCCGGTTGAGCGCTTGATAACTAAGCTTGAATCAAGGGGGGCGCCATTATCGGCATAGCGGTTGAAGTATAAGTCGGACCCATTGTTGCCGCCCCATTCGAGCCCATGGTGGGCATTGATTTCCCAGCGACGTAGATTACTTGTGTTGAATGATAACATGCGGAAGGTTCCGGCGGGGCCATTGAGTACCATTTGTGAGCCGTTGGTACCGTCTATTACAACTGAGGCTGAAATGGCTACGGTGTAGTCCGGTGAAGGTTGGCGAGCCATACCGATATTGCCGTTCGTGCCGACAATAAGGCGTTCGATGCCTGCTGTGGCGATAGTAGCGCTGGCGTTGTTGTAGGCGATGACGGAGGTGGTGCCGGAGGTGATGCGGTCGGCGGTCAGGCCGGTGATGGCGCTGGCAGAGATGTTGGTGAGGAGGGAGCCGTCCCCGATAAAGCGGTTGGCGGAGACGTTGCCAGTGACGCTTACGTTTCCGGTTGCGGAAATGTTGCCGGTACGGAGGGTTGTAATGTCCGCAAGTGTGATAGAGGCGTTGGTAGCGGAGATGAGGCCAGTGCTGACCGTATTGGCGGCGAGGCTGTTGACGCTGGCAGTAGTACCAATGAGGCTGCCGCCGACGGTGAGGTTATTGGTGACGCTGACGTTGGTTGCGGAGGTGTCCGTGAGGATGCTGTTGCCTGCGACGTTCAGGCGGCCGCCATACAGGGTGCTGCCGCTGATGCCGCCCGTGGTGCTGACGCCATTGGCGACCAGTTGGCCATTATGGAAGTAGCCGGTGGTGACGCCTGCCACTGTGAAGGAAATGCTGCCGGACTGGTTGGCGAAGACGTTGGTGGTGCCGGAGGTGATACGGTCCGTTTGTGAGGCGGCGTTGTTGGCGATATCGGTCAGGCTTTCCCATGCCGTACCGTTACGGCAGATGTAGAATTCCCCGCCGGTAAAGCGCATGGCGCCGGTACGGTTGGCGTCGCAGGCTTCCCCGCCGTTGGCAATACGGATGGTACCTGAGACGTGGAGGGCGGTGGAGGCCGTTGTAGTTGGTGACAGGCCAATACTGATACGGCCGTTGGGCATGTACATGTTATTGTTGGAACTGTTCAGCACCCAGATGAAGTTGTTGTTGATGTCCTTAACCGAGAAACCGCCGTTTTGGTCCTGCGGTTCTAGGGCAAGAGATCCATTTGGGACACCATTCGCGGAGTTACCGGTGACCGTGAATTTCCAGCGGTTAGCGTTGGTGCCGCCGTTACGTTCCAGTTGCAGGATGTTGGCGGTGCTTGTGGAAATGACCGCAGCTGCGGCAGAGAGGTTGGCCGGTGCGCCTACGCCCAGTGTGTTGAAGTAACCTGTGCTGCCGCTGACGCCTCCCGTTGTACTGACGCCCGGGCCAACGTAACCGAGCGTGGGGTGGAAGTATGCTGCGCCAGCTACTCCGCCAAGCGTGAGGCTGACTGTACCGCCTTGCTGGGCGATGACGGCAGAGGTACCGCTGATGATACGGTCAAGCGGGTTGGCACTGAAATTCAGGCCGGTCAGGCCCGAGCCATCCCCCGCAAAGCTGGTGGCGGTGACGGCCCCTGTTGCCGAGACGCCGCCGTTGGCGAAAATGACGCCGTCGATCACCTGGCTGCCAGAGACGTTCAGGTTGCCGGTGACGGTGAGGTCTCCGTTAATCCGGCCTGTACCAGCGACGAGGCTGGTGGCCGAGAGGCCGGTGGTGGAAATGCTGTTGGCATTGATGGCGCCTGCACCTAAGCTACCGACAGTGGCGGCACCGCCTACGGTTAAGTTATTGGTGACGCTGACATTCGTGGAGGATATGCCCGCCATACTGATGGCTGTGCCGTTGCTGACAGCCTGAACTTGGGATGGAACGTTCGAGATATTGTACCAATCAACGTTGGAGGCGACGACGCCGGTCAGGCGGGAGCCGTCCCCCGCAAAGCTGGTGGCGGTGACGGCGCCGGTTGCCGAGACACCGCCGTTGGCGAAGACGACTCCATCAATCGATTGGCTGCCAGAGACGTAGAGGTTGCCGCTGAGGCGAAGGTTGGTGGCGCTGATATCCCCGCGGACTTCCAGCTTGGCGTTAGGGGCCTGCGTGCCAATACCGACGAAGCCGTCGGTTCCCCGCAGGAACATGCTGGTGGTGGTGGAAGTGGCGTTCTGATGGAAGAAGACGATATCTTCCTGTGAGGCCGTATTGGACCGGTAGGTACCGAGGTAAAGATTGTTCGCCATGGCGGCGAAGGTGGAATCGTTACCGTCGTTTTTAAAGCCAAAGCCATTCGCAAAGCTGGCAGGGTTGGTGTAGAGCTGGCCATACCCCCCAATACCGCTTGGTTGGAGGTATAAAGCGGTTGCACTGACTGGGCCCGTGGTGCTGACGCCCGGGCCGACAAAACCGATTGTGGGATGGAAATAGGCGGCGTTGGCGGTGCCGCCAAGGGTCAGGCCGACGGTACCAGCTTGCTGGGCAATGACGGCTGCCGTGCCACTGATGATACGGTCTACGGGGTTGGCGGAGAAGTCGATCCCCGTGATGCCGGAGCCGTTACCTGAGAAATTTGTGGCGGAAATGGTGCCTGTGGCCGAGACTCCGCCGTTGGCGAAGGTGACGCCGTCAAATGACTGGCTACCGCTCACATAAAGGTTACCAATAATGCGGAGGTTGCCGGGAACGGTTAGAAGACCGGCGGCGCTGTCGAGCATCGGGGCGGTCGTCGGGCAACCGATATCGGTTCTGCCGCCACCGACACAGAGGCGTCCTGGAGTATTGGTTAATGTGTTACTTATTGTTGCGACGTCGGTCCATTGGGCAGAGGCCTGAGGGAGCCAAGGAAGAGGTAGCCAGGTGGCCAAGACAAGACTGCAGACTGCCACCATGCGCTGCGCCAGTGCCGGAAAAGCACACACTAAGCGAAGGGGCGTTATGGGACGCATGGTGAGTAATCTAGCGGCTTAAGAGCCAATTAGGATATACTCCGTTGGACCATTTCCAGTTTTGCAAACATGGGGTGTTGCATGGTTGTTGTATGCGACTGGCCGCGCCAAAAGTGTATTGCTGTATGCACTATTCTATTATGGGGAGCATACAGCGTATACGCAATACTAGAGGATGCCTAAAGCTAGTTTGGCTTCCAAAGGCAGGTTGTTTTTGTTCCACGGCGGGGTGAAGGTTAAGGTTAGGGTGGTAGCGAAACCCGTGGCTTGTGAAACGGCTAATTGCGCCTGTTTGGGGAGTTCTTCGGCTACCGGACAGTTGGGGGCGGTGAGGGTCATGGTGATATGGGCGGTTTTGGCCGCTTCATTCACTTCCAAATTGTATATCAGACCGAGATCATAGATGTTCAGGGGCAGTTCGGGGTCCATAACATTGCGGAGGGCGTGGATGGCACGGTCCCGGATGGGGGTATCCACTGGCAGGGTGCCGGTATCGGCGGCGAGGTCTTCTTCGGTGAGGATTTGGATGGGCATGAAACCAGTGAACAGTATTACGTGACCAGTGAACAGGTATTTGTGTACCAGATTTGGGCTTATGTGAGGAGTTTATGGGCTTTTTCGAGGGCGGTTTTGAGCTGTTCTATATCTTCCTGGGTGGAATAAAGGGCGAGGCTGGCACGCAGGCACCCTGAAATATTGAGACTTTTTATGTATGGCATGGCGCAATGATGGCCGGAGCGGACGGCGACGCCCTGTTGGTCCAGCAGGGTGGCGACATCTGCCGGGTGGGCGCCCTGGATGTTGAAGGCGGCGATACCGGTCCCGTGTGGGGAATATTGCTCGATAAACGGGAGGCTGGCGAGCATCAGGGACAGCTGGCCCGCAAGGTTCCGTTCGTGCTGTTCAATTGCATTCCAGCCCAGTGCCCGCATGAATTTTGTGGCTGTGGCGAGAGCGATGGCCTCGGCAATAGCGGGGGTTCCAGCCTCAAAACGGGCAGGAGACTTAGCAAATGTGGTGCCCAGCGGGAGGTGGACTTCGTCAATCATGTCTCCGCCGCCTTGATAGGGGGGTAGGGTATTGAGAAGGTCGGGTTTGCCCCAGAGGACGCCAATGCCGGTGGGGCCGTAAAGTTTGTGGCCGGTGGCGACGTAGAACTCAGTATCCAGAGTTGTGAGATTCTGGGGATGGTGGACAGCGGCCTGGGAGCCGTCCACCAGAATGGTCAGGCCGTGGCTGCGGGCGAGGGGTAGGATGACATCCAGCTTTGGTTTGAAGCCTGTGAGATTTGACATTTGGGTGATCGAGAGGAGGGATGCGCCTTCGAGGAAGGGAGTGAAGGACTCTTGGTCACCAGCTTGCAGGACACTGAGGGGGATAACTTTAAT
>JAIXZU010000127.1 GCA_027489415.1 Alphaproteobacteria bacterium | reverse complement strand
ATGCGCCGTTTGTGAGCATTTATTTGCCGCGCATTAAATTTAGCGAGGCTGATGTGCCGGACGCTGGCCAACAAGGCGGCGCCACCATCACCTTGCCATTCCAAGCCTTGCTGCCGACATCGACCACCACGGTGGATAATAGCAGCATTGTGATACAGGACAGCGAGAGCGCGTAATTAGCTCAAAAACATTTTACCAACCCCAGACTTTATAAACCCCAACCCCCGACAATGGAGTGAATTATGGATAAGATTGACCTTGGTTTTGCCGTGAATGTGGAAGCGCCAGAGCGGTGCATTATTTTGCACCCCACCAATGGCGAGCCCATTTACGACAAAGACGGCCAGCCGATGTTTGTGGCGCTGTTTAGCCATGACAGCCCAAGGGCGCGTGACTATAACCGCGAAACCCTCAACCGCCGCCTTGCCCGCCGCAATAAATCGAACTTGTCGGCCGAGGAGCTGGAAGCCGAGACCGTTGGCCTGCTGGTGGCGCTGGTGGCCGATTGGCATTTGGTGAATGTGACTACACGTGAGCCCATTACTATGCCCTGCAACCCCGCCAATGCGCGCACGCTGTTTAATGAGCCAGCCTTGCAATGGCTGCGCGAGCAGGTGAGCGAGTTTGTGCAGGAGCGCCGCAATTTTTTGCCGAAGCCCTAAGTGAGCTGCTGCACTTTGCCGAGCTGCAATTTGAGTTGCAGCAACGGCAAGGTGATGGGCGCACGCTACGGGCACACCTTGAAGCGGCCGGCCGATTGTTGGGCAGGCCTGATGCCAAACTTGTTGCGGCCGATAATATTCAGCCGCCGGTTTGTTTAGAGCATGTGTGGCAATGGTTTGTGGAGCTGTGCCATAGCCGCAGCAGCAATGGCTTTGGTATGAACCCGCTTAGTTATGCCGAGATTGAGGCATGGTCACGGCTGACTCAGAATCAGCCAAGATATTTTGAAGTTCTCGCATTACAGGCTCTGGATAGCCGTTTTCTTTTAGCCAAGCAGCAAGAATTGGGCCCGGCAAGCGCGGCAGGAAAAAAACAATAAGACAAAGTGGCGGGAACAACAGTGCCATACCAGCATGCAGCCACGGGTTGCGGAAAGAGTCTTTAGCTCTTTGCCAAGCCAACATAGCGGCCACGCCTGCAACAAATATGTAAATCATAGAAACATCATAACACAAACAGACCAAAATTGCAGCAAAAAGCACAAGTCTTTGAAGTGTAAAAGGTTTTGACCTGACGAGTTGGGGGGGGGTGCAGCATGAGCGTGCAAGATAGCATTAACCAGCTAAAGGTGAATGTTGATGCCACCACCGGCTCGTTTCAAAAGCAAGATGCTGTCGTCAGTGCTTTGGCTGGTAAGCTTGGCAACTTGTCCAACCAAGAGGCTTTGGTTTCGGCCAACCAAACGGTGGCCTCGGAGAAGGCTACCAAGCTGACCAGCAGCTTCGAAAGATTACAGCGCCAGCTTGACCCTTTGACGCGCCTGCAAGAGCAATATGAAAAGCGCCAGCGCCTGATTAATGATTATATGCAGGCCAATGCCGACAAGGCCGACCGGGCGCAAGCGGCCATGGCCAAGCTTAATGCTGAATATCAACAAAGCCGCGATCGATTGACTGGCCAGACCCGCCAGCGCGCCGAAGAGGCGCAGCGCATTGATGAAGTTACCCGCAGCTATAACGCGCTTAATGCTGAATTAAACCCGTTGGTGCGCGCCCAGCAGATACTGGCGCAGCGGCAAAAGATTTTGAATGAGGCGCTCGCGGCCGGCAAAATTGACGCCGCGACCTATCAACAACAAATGGCTCGCGTTACCAACGAATACGAAAAGCAACGAATTGCGGCCGAGAAAAATAGCGCTAGCCAGAAAACGGCTTGGTCAAGCCTTGGCAACGGTTTATCGCGGCTAAGGGATAGTGTTTTAAGTTATGGTGCAGCCATAGCTGGTGCAACGGCTGCCGTCACAGGCATTTACCGCGCTGCGGACAGAGTTGATAGTATCGCCGAGCGTGCTGAAACCATGAACATGTCCACCGATGCGCTGCAACGTTTTGAGCTGGTGGCGCAAAGCTCTGGGGTGCGTGCGCGCGAATTGCAAACTGGCCTACAGAGACTCACTCGGCAAATGGCTGATGCCAGAGATGGCAACGAAAAAGCCAAAGAGAGTTTTTCGCGCCTTGGCATTGACCTTGACCAGTTACTTGACCCCACCACCGATACTGAGCAGGGCATGCTGATGTTGGCCGATGCGCTGGCCAAAGTTGAAGACCCAGCCATGAAGGGCAAGCGGGCTTTTGAATTGCTTGGCCGCGCTGGCCAAAACCTTTTGCCCATGCTCAATGAGCTGCCCGAAAAGCTCAGCGGGGTAAAACCTTACTTTGATGAGCGCACCATTAAAGATATGGGCGCGGTTGCCAGCTCGTTTGAGGCCTTGGGCAATGCGCTGCTGGCTTTGGGTGCGCGGGTGGTGTCGATTTTTAGCGGCATATTGACCACTGTGACCGACACACTCACTTGGATGACGCAAAGATTTCAGGAGTTTTTTGCCTTTTTGGATAAGGGCTTTCAGATTATTGGCGATTGGGCCGGGCCATTTATGGATAAAATTGGCCAAAATTTATTTATGCCACCCAAAGCCAATGGCCGCGATGAGCTGCTTGATATTTTGCAAAGGCCGACCGGGCGCAACGCCGGTGAAGTTAGCATGGCGCAAAAACTGGATGCTGAGAAAAAATTGGCCGAATTGGATAAAGCCTATCAAGCGCAGGCGTTGCAGCAAGCGTTGCGCCCCGGCTGGGAGAAAAACAAACCAAAGCCGGTTAGCGAAGATGCAGAAAAAGCCACCCGCGCCATTGAAGAGCAAATTGCCGCGATGGAAAAAGAGCGCCGTATGCTTGGACTTGCCGCAAGAGAGCGTGCCATAGCGTCGGCGGTGGAAACCGCACACAATGCCGCCAAGCGCGAAAATATCAAACTCACCAGCCAGCAAGTGCTGGCCGTGCAGAGTGCAGCCGCCGCGCTTTATGATGCCCGCGCCGCGCAAGAGGCCGCCACCGCCGCCGAGGCGGCGCGCATGGCCGAGCTCAAGCGCCAGCAAGAGGAATGGCAACGTGTGGTTGACCGCACCACCGATAATATCGTCGATAATTTGGCCGATGGTTTGCTGGGCCGTGGCGGCAATATTATGCAGCAATTTCGTGCCATGGTGCTGGAAAGCTTTAAGCAAATTGCCGCGAATGCGATTATCCGCCCCATTATTGCGCCGATTGTGGCCAGCACCTTGGGCGGCATGGCGGGCGGCCTTGCCGGTGGCAGCGCGTTCGGTGGTGCGGGTGGTGCTGGCGGCGGCTTTGGCATTATGGATGCGCTGAGCCTTGGCAATAGCACCAGCAGCCTGTTTGGTGGCGCTGGGCTTGGTGGCATTGGCGGCGCAATTAACAGCGCTGGTGCCAGCATGGGCTTTGGCTATGGCGCCAGTTTTGTTGGCCCCACCCTGCCCGGCACGGCCGCGCTGACCAGCGCCAGCCTTACCAGTGTGCTGGGTGCGGCCGGCATTGGCTTTGCGCTGGGCGGCATGATTGGCGGCACTGGTGGCGGCATTGGTGGCGGGCTTGGTGCGGGTGTTGGCATGATTGCTGGCGGGCCCATTGGCGCTTTAATTGGTGGCGCTGCTGGCACGGCGCTTGGCAGCCTCTTTGGCAACAAAAAACCAAGCAACTTTACCGCGGGTGGCGCTTATGATTTTGCCGCTCGTAGATTTACGGCCAGCGAAGATGGTGCGAACGACCAAACCCGCGCGGCGCGCGATACGTTTTTTAACAGCGCGCAGCAGCTGGTGACAGCGATTGAGCAAGCGACCGGCCAAAGTGCCAGCGGCAAACTTGGCCTCGCCATCGGCCAGCGCGACAGCACCAAGATTTTTGTAGGCGATAAGAGCTTTACTGCAGGCGTGAATGATGTGGGCGGCGCGATTGCGGTGCTGGCGCAAAATGTGCAAGGCCTGTTTGGCCAGACCCTGCCCGATGCATTTAGCAAAGCCTTGGCCGCCGGTGGCGACCTGCAAAAAATGGTGGAGAACCTTAATTTTGCCAGCGCCTATAAGGCACTGTTAGAGCAAAAGCCGCAGCTGAGCGCGGTGGAGCAAGCCCTGCAAGAGCTGACGCGGCAATTTGACGAGGCGCGCAAAAAGGCCGGTGAATTAGGCTTGGCCTTAGCGCCACTCAATAATGCTGAGGCCACCCAGCGCGCCAAAATTGCGGGTGATTATGTGCAGGAATTGCGCGACGCCATTGATGGCATTGCCGACCCCAATGCGCTGGCACTGCGCCAGCTGGATAAATGGCGTGACGAACAAATTAAAACCGCCAATGCGGTGGGCGCAGGCTTGGTGGAGATTGAGCGGCTTTACGGCCTGCGCCGCCAGCAAATTGCGCAGCAGGGCGTGGCCGATAATCGCGGGGCTATTAGGGAGTGGTTGACGCGGCAGGCTTTGGGCAATAGCAGCAGCCTTGGCTTTAATGACCGGCTGCTGCTGGCACAAAATGAGTTTGGCAGTGCGCTAACCAATGCGCGCGGTGGTGACACCAGCGGGCTTTTGGGTGCCGCCGACACGCTGCTGGGCGTGGCGCGTGATGGCTTTGCCAGCAGTGCTGATTTTACCCGCATTGAGGGCTTTATTCGGCAGTCGCTGTCGCCCTTTGCGACGCCCGCTGCGCCCGCCATTACGCTGGATATGCGCCCGCTGCTTGAGGTGAGCGGTCGTGGCTTTGCCGATGTGGTGGATGAGCTGGTGCAATTGCGGGCGGAATTGCGCCGCCTGTCTGACCGGACTGAGCAAAATAATTTGGTGCAGGGCGTGGCCTGATGCTGGGTGAATATGCCATAGCCGAGCGGGCGCTCTGCACCCGCGAGGGCGAAGAATATGCGGCCGATTATTTTGCCAGCCTGACCAACCCCGTGGCACAGCCGGTGCATTTGGTGGAATTTAGATACTATGACAGCAGCGAAATTTTAGCGCGCTATGGCGATTGGCATTATATCACCACCCCTGCTGACGCTTTGCCAAACGAGACCTTTAGCGGCCGCGCTTTGCGCCCTTTAGAATTAGACCAGCGCCTGCCTTTGTGGCCTGCGCTTGAACGGCGCGGGCAGCTGAGCCTTGGCACGATCGAGTTTGATAATAGCGACGGCGCTTGTGACAGCATGGTTAGTGCTGGCGCGGTGGATGGCCGCGTGGTGGAAGTGCGGCGCGGGCAACTGCCATGGGCTTATAACGCCTTTGGCTTGCTTTATCGTGGCACGGCCGTGGCATGGCGCGCTGATGATGCCACCGCGCAATTGGTGGTGCGCGACGATGCCTATAAACTAGAAACACCGCTGACCGTGACGCGCTTTAGCGGCGCTGGCGGCGCCAATGGCACAGCGCAACTGGCTGGCAAGCCGCGCCCATTGATTTTTGGGCGGGTGCTGAATGTGAGCGCTACGCTGATTGAGCCCACGGCGCGGATTTATCAGCTGCATGCCCGCGCTATGCAGGCCATCGATGCCGTGTATGACCGTGGCGTGGCGCTGACTGCTGGCAGTGACTTTGCTAATTACGCAGCCCTTGCGGCGGCCACGGTGGCGGGCGGCACTTATGCCACCTGCTTGGCTGAGGGTTATTTTAGATTGGGCAGCGACCCTGCCGGCCTTATTACCGCCGATGCGCGGGGCGACAATGTGGGTGGCTATGTCAACACCGGCGGCGGCATTGTGCTGCGCTTGGCCCTAGATTTTTGTGGCCTTGCGCTGGGCAGTGTGGATGCGCCGCGCCTGAATACTTTGGCCGTGCAGCAGCCCGCCGAAATTGGCGTGGCCTTTGGCACCGAGATTATCAGTGCCGCGAGTGCGCTTGATGCGGTGTGTGCGGGCATCAATGGCTTTTGGCAATTCAGCCCGCTTGGGCTGTTGCAGGCCGATATTTTGCGTGCGCCAGATGTAGCCAGCGCGGTGCTGCATTTACGCAGCGCCGATATTTTAAGCCTTGAGCGCCTTGCACCACCTGAGAACCTGCAAGTGCCCGCATGGCGCTGGCAATGCGTGTGGCAGCGCAATTGGACGGTGCAGCGGGGTGAAGATTTGGCGGGCAGCGTGACGCCGACGCGGCGGCAATTTTTGGCCGAGGCTGAACGCTTGGCCGTGGCCAGCGATAACACAGTTTTGACGCAGTTTTTAACCGCCCGCGATGTGCCGCCGGTGGCGACCCTGTTTAATGCTGAGGGCGATGCCAGCGCTGAAGCAACAAGGCTGCTGAACCTGTTTAAGGTGAAGCGCGAATTGCTGGCGGTGCGGCTGAAAGGCTTGGGCTTTGCCGTGCAGCTTGGCTGGGTGGTGACGCTTGATTGGCCGCGCTATGGCATTAGCGCCAGCAAGGCCGGCCGCGTTGTGGGGCGGCGCATCGATGCTGCCCGCAATGAGGTGGTGCTGACAATTTGGTGGGGCTAGCGCGGGGTCTTGGTTTTTAAACTCTTCGAGTTCGGCGCTGAAGGAGAAATTGATGGCTAATGTCATGCTGGGCTATAACAATTTGGTGGATAGCGCGACGCTGAGCGGCGCCACCATTGTGGCCACATTGCCGCTGACCAACCTACAAAACACCGCCTTAGCCATGGTGACGCGCATTAGCGGCACTACGGGGCAAATCACGGTGGATTTTGGCAGTGCCCGCCCGGTGCGCGTGCTGGGTGTGTTTGGCGTGGGTATGGCAAGCGCTGATACTATTCGGCATCGGCTGTCGGCCGTGTCGGCCACGGGTGGCGAATTGCTGGATACCACGGCCGTGGCCAGCAATGTGCAAACCGGCTATGGCCAGAGCCTGCGCGTGCTGAGCGCCAGTGTGAATGCACGCTGGTGGCGCATGGATTTTGACGCACCGAGCTTGACCGCGCTGAATTATATCGATATTGGCCGAATTTTTGCGGGCAATATCTGGCAACCGCAATTTAATTATGCGCTGGGCGCTGAAGAAGCGTTTGAAGATGATAGCCGCATCAGCTATGGCGCCCGCAGTGGCGCGGCCTTTGTTGATTTGGGTGTGCAAAAGCGCACGCTGAACCTTAATTTTGAAGCGATGAATGATAGCGACCGCAGCGAGCTGCGCGAATTGCAGCGCGTGTGTGGCACGCGTGGGCAGCTTTTGGCGCTGCCTGATGCCGATGTGAGCGCGGCCGAGCTAAACCGCAGCGCAGTGCTTGGCCGTTTGCGCACACTCTCGGCCCGCCGCGAAACAGGATACGGCGTTTATGCCGCCAGCCTTAGCTTGTTGGAGGATAAATAATGATTGGCAACCGCGTTTGGGAAACCACAAGCACCACCGGAACTGGCTTTTATACTCTGCTGGGTGCCACCTCTGGCCGCCGCACCTTTGTAGGGGGCATTGGCGGTGGGCTGCAATGCTATTACACCGCCACCAATGGCGTGGATTGGGAGGTGGGGCGCGGCACCATTACGGCTGGCAGCCCCGACACTTTGGTGCGCACACAGATTTTGGCCAGCAGCAATGGCGGTGCGGCGGTGAATTGGGGCGCAGGCACGAAAAACATTTTTTGCGATTTGCCGGCCGAGCGCGCGGCCTTTTATGACCAAAACCAGCGCCTTTTGGCGCAGCATGATGGCACAGCGGCATTGCCCAGCATCGCCCGCGCCACCGACCCCGACACCGGCATTTTTTGGCCGGCGGCAAATACGCTGGGCTTTGCCATTGGTGGCGCTGAGCTCGTGCGCATGAATGCCCAAGTGCTGGGAATTGGCACGGGCGCTAGCACCGCTGGCGCTGGCACTCGGCGTGTTGATATTGGCATTGCGGGCGGCACGGTGCAGGGTGTGCCGCTCACAATTTGGAATACCACCGATGGCCGCGGCGCTGGCCTTGGTGGTGTTATATCGCTGCATAAATGGGCCAATGGCGCGGCCAGCTATGGGCCCTATCAGCCCAATGATGTGGGGCTTAATGCCACCTGGGCCGACCTCAACATCGGCACCGAGACCAACCATGTGATGCGGTTTTACACGGCCAACACCGAGCGCGGCCGCGTTGATGGCGCCGGCCGCTTTTTGTTAAACCACACCGCGGCACAAGCGCTTTATGGCGCGGGCACCGAGTGCATTTTTAACATTGCGGGCACCAATTTATACGGCGCTACCGCTTACATGACTCGCTGGGCCAACACGCTGCACGGCCCCGCTATTGGTATGGGCAAAAGCCGCGGCACCGCTGTGGGCACGCGTGGTGCGACACTGGCAGGCGATATTGCTTTTACGCTCACCGGCTTTTTGGATGACGGCACGAATTTTCTTGAGACGGGCAGCATTCAGGTGCGCGCGATAAACGATGCCAGCACCAACAGCGTGCAGGGCCGGTTTATGTTTTTTCTGCGCAATGGTGTGGGCGTTAGCCAAGCTTTGGGCATCGATGCCGGCGGGCTTATCCGGCTGTTTGGTGACGGCAGCACATCGACCCCTGCGCTGGCGTGGGATGCTGACCCCGACACCGGCCTGCGCCGCGTGGGCGCCAATGATTTGGGCCTTGTGGTGGGCGGCGTTGATGCGCTGCGCGCCAATGCCGATGGCGTGGGCATTGGCACCGCGCCTGTGGCTGGCCGCAGCCTTGTGGCGGGTGGCACTGGCGGCATTCGTGTGCCGAGCGGCACCACCGCACAGCGGCCATCATCACCGGTTGCGGGCGAGCTGCGTTTTAATTCGAGCAATTCGAGTTACGAGGGCCACAACGGCACCGACTGGCTGACACTTAGTGCCGGCACGCGCGGTGGCATTGTGTTTAGGCGCAATGGCACAGGCACAACCACCTTCACCAGCTGGGGCATTGTGACTGGCGTGACGCGCCTTGCTGCTGGCCAATATGAAATTACCACAAGCACCATGCCAACAGATAAGCCGATTGTTTCTGTCTCGCGCAGCTCAATCAATTATGCCCAAGCCACCGGCACCAGCAGCACCACAATATCGGTCAACACTTACAGCGGGTTTTCAGGCAGCGCCACTGACCCAAGCAACGACGACACCGACCGCATCTCAGTTTTAATCAGTTACTAACAGGAGGGTAAAATGGCATTACAAATTAACCGCACGGTGCGCGGCTTGGCACTTAATTATTGGCGCATTGCGGGCATTGAGTTTCACCGCGTGGCCGGTGGCACCGAAGGCAAAAAGGGTCGCGCGCATATTCGGCTTGAGGGCTTTATCAGCTCTGAGCATGCCGCCGCGTCCGAGGCCGAGGCGCTGGATGCGGTGATTTTTTCGCCCGCCATCGATGAGCCGCTGAGTTATCTGGCCGCTTACGCCACCATCAAAAACCAGCCCGAATGGGCCACCGCCACCGACTGTTAGGAGCAAATACCCATGCGTAAAATTGAGCTTAAAAAACTACCCATCACCCTGCCCAACGGCCAAGTGCAAACCGATGAGCAGGGCCAACCGGTCACCTTTAATTATGGCGATAATCTGCGTATGGCGCTGTGTGCTGCGCCCGAGGGCGGCATCAATGTGTCGCGCCTTTTGCAGCTGCAGCCGCTGGTAAAAAAACTTGATGACGCTATCGCCGCCAATGCGCCCGCGCTGCTGGTGGAAGAAGCCGAAAATGAGTTGGTGCAATCGGCCATTGCGGCGTTGCGCATTACTTTTTTCAGGCACGAGATTGCGCAATTTGTGCGCGACATGCAGGCCGTGCCGATTGTTACTGTGACTTTAGAGGAGGTTGCGCATGAGCCACGAGAATAACGGCCCCCACCGCGCCAGCAATGATGGCTGGCATTTAGATAAGCGCGTGCCGATTGCTTTGCTGCTGGGCCTGTTGGCGCAGGCCGCTGTGGCGGTGTGGTGGGCCAGCGGCAAGGACGCGCTCGACAATTACCAAAACGAGCAAATTGCCGAGGTGAAGGCCAGCCAAAGCAAAATTGCCGATGTGATGGCGCAGCTTTTGGAGCGCACCGCGCGCCTTGAAGAAAACAGCGACCGCACGGTCGAGATGCTGCGCGAAATTAAAGACGCACAGCGCGGGAGCCGCCGATGAGCGACAAACCAAAAGAGCGGCTTATTGAGCATGACAATGTGGCGCTGATGGGTGCTGCGGCGCGCAGCGTGTGGCTGGCACGCTGGCCGAACTTTTTGCCCGAAGAGATGGCTTGCAAAGGCACTGGTGCATTAAAAATTAGCCCGCGTTTGCTGGATGGTTTGCAGCGGCTTCGCGCCGATGTGGCCACAACCCTGGTGATTAACAGCGCCTATCGCAGCCCCGCGCACAACGCGGCCGTGGGAGGCGCGCCCAATTCGTGGCATGTGCAGGGCTTGGCCGCTGATATTTCGCTGCGCACGGTGCCGCGCTGGCGCTTGGTGCGCGCCGCATGTGCAGCGGGGTTTTTGGGCATAGGGCTTTATGACAGCTTTGTGCATTTGGATTTCGGCGCGCGTCGTTTATTTGACCGTCGCCACGCAACCAAGGGCATTTTGCCCGATTGGCTGCGGCAGCATTTTGCCGCCGCAAACTTCAACAATGGAGACAAAAATGAGCAACGATAATGCAGAGCCGGTTAAGGCATGGTGGGAGAGCAAGACCATTTGGGGCGCGGTGGTGAATGTGGTCTTTAGCATGGTTGGTTTTTTTGGCTATGCCATCGACCCATCGCTGCAAGAGCCGACGACGCAGGCCCTTTTGGCACTAGGTGTGGCTGTTGGCGGCGCGGTGACGATTTATGGTCGCGTGATTGCTACCAAGCGCATCGGCAAATGATGCGCGGCGAGGCCGTGGCCGCGTTACTAGAGGCACTGGCGCGCCTGCTGGATAAGCTGGCGCCGCCATTGCTAGCGTGGCTGGCTGGCAGGCGTGGTGCCATGCTTGAGCAAGAGCGCGATGCCATGGCTGAGCAGGTGCAAATTGCTGACGAATATAAAGAGGTGCGCGATGCGCTTAATGCTGTGCCTGATGCTGCTGTGCTTGAGCGGCTGCGCCGCGACTGGCAGCGGCACGAATAATGCCAAAGCCTGCTGCTTGGCGTGGTCGCCCATGCGCCTGACCGCGCCGGAGTTATTGGCGCTGTCGCCCGCGTCAAGGCGTGCGCTGTTGGAAAATAACGAAGCGTGGCGCGCAGTTTGTGACTGAAATGATGTGATGTGATGTTGTGAAGATTTCCTGCCATTGGCCGACTAGCGTGACCGCAAAGCGGTGGCGCCTGCGCTCGGCCAAGACGGGGGATACGGTGCGCGAACACCGTAAGCCGCAGCGATGACACTGCTCGACCAACTTGGCCGTGATTGGCCGACCCGTCACCCTGCAAGGGCGGGCTTAGAATAAGCGAGCGATTATGAATAATGTATTGACGAAAGTGCGGCCGGTATTGCCGGTGGCGCCCTATGTAGGTGGTAAGCGGCTGCTGGCCGATGAGCTGGTGAAACGCATTAATGCTGTGCCGCATGTGCTGTATGCCGAGCCGTTTGTGGGCATGGGTGGCGTGTTTCTGCGCCGCGACCATGCGCCATCAGGCGAGGTGATGAACGATAAGTCACGCGATGTGGCCACGTTGTTTAGGATGCTGCAGCGTCACTATGGCGCGCTTATGGACATGCTGCGCTATCAGCTGACCTCTCGTGCTGAGTTTGACCGGCTGATGGCCAGCGATCCCAGCACCCTCACCGACCTTGAGCGCGCCGCACGGTTTCTGTATCTGCAGCGCGTGGCCTTTGGTGGCAAGGTTGATGGCCGCAACTTCGGGGTGAAATATAGCGGCGGCGCTCGGTTTAATGTGTCGCGCCTTGAGCCGCTGCTTGAGGCCGTGGCCGAGCGTCTGCATGGTGTGATTATTGAGTGCCTCGACTGGCGCGAGTTTATCGACCGCTATGACCGGGCGGGCACGCTGTTCTATCTCGACCCACCCTATTACGGCGTGGAGCATTACTACGGTCGCGGACTGTTTGAGCGCGCTGACTTCGAGGTGATGGCTGACAAGCTGCGTGGCATTAAGGGGCGGTGCATCTTATCGCTCAACGATACGCCAGAGGTTCGGCAGATTTTTAAGGGGCTGAAAATCGAGCGCGTGGCGCTGCGCTATACGATATGTGGCTCGGATAAGGACAAGCAAGCATCGGAGGTGATTATCAGCAATTGAGCTTGGCGGCCGCTCCGTCGGGGGTGGTGGCCGGTCAGGGTGCGGCGGGCTGGGCTTATGCTCGCCCGCTGCTGCCTGTGGCACAGTGCTGGTAGCTAGGGAGGGGGGTGCAAAAAGCTACAGATAATGGGGGGCTGACCGTCTGGGGGTTCCGTTTGCACTGAGGCCAAAAATCAGAGGGGGGGTTTCCGCCCGCACCATCTTGCGCTATAATGCAATCAGCAGATGTGTATTAGTTTATTACAAATTTTTGGGGATATTTTTTGGAATACTTTTTTATATTTCAAGATTTCGTCCCGTTATAAATCAGTGGTTTAATATTGCAATTCGTCTCCCCCCCTCTCCGCCAGTTTAGTGGTGCAGTGTGGTGCAAGGTGGTGCAAGGCGGGCGCGGAAGCGCTGTAAAGATTGAGTATTTGCACGGGCCAGTGGTGCAGGGTGGTGCAAGGTGGGGCTAGTAAGGGCAGCGATTTTAGGATACAAGATGGGATACCATCCCTTAGCCGCCGAGTGATGTATCCCAACATGCCACAAATTACCGACACGCAAATTAAAAAAACCAAAGCAACCGATAAGCCGCTGCGCCTCTATGATGGCCATGGTCTATACCTTGAAATTCGACCGAATGGCTCGCGCTATTGGCGCATGAAATATCGCTTTGCTGGCCGGCCAAGGCTGCTGGCGCTTGGCGTTTATCCGGTGCTAGGTCTGGCCGATGCCCGCGCCAAAACGCTTGAGGCGCGGCGCCAGATTGCCGATGGCATCGACCCCGGCGTGGAGAAGCAAAAGCGCAAGCTGCAGCTTGCCGCGCAAAGCAACGATACCTTCGCCGCTGTAGCCCGTGAGTGGCACGAGAAAAACATTAAGCGTTGGTCTGAGGGCCATGCCAGCACATTGCTTAACCGGCTCGAGCGCGATGCTTTCCCCTTTATTGGTGCTATACCCGTAGCGCAGCTGACGGCCGTGATTTTACTGCAGGCGCTGCGGCGCGTGGAAAAGCGTGGCGCGAATGAGCTGGCGCATCGGCTTGGCCAGATAATCGCCCAGGTGTTGCGCTATGCCGTGGCGACCGGTCGCATCACCGCAAGCCCAGTCAATGATCTGCGCGGCGCGCTGGCGCCTGTGGTGCGCGGCCACTTCACCGCGCTGCAGCTGGAGCATCTGCCCGAGTTTTTGGCCAAGCTCGAGCGCAATGAGGCGCGGCTCTATCCCCTCACCCGTCATGCGCTGAAACTGCTGCTGCTGACATTTGTGCGCACAAGCGAGCTGATTAATGCACGCTGGTCGGAGATTGACCTTGAGCGGGCGCTGTGGACAATCCCCGCCGAGCGCATGAAGATGCGGCGCGAGCACATTGTGCCCTTGTCGCGGCAGGCTGTGGCGGTGCTTAGGTCGCTTGAGATGTTCCGCACCGAGAGTGGTTTTGTGCTGCCGTCGGCCACCCGTGCCAATAAAGGCATGAGCAATGGCACAATTTTAATGGCGCTGAAACGCATGGGCTATAAGGGCAAGGCCACTGGCCACGGCTTTAGGGCTCTCGCGCTGAGCACCATCAAACAGGAGCTGGGCTATCGCCACGAAGTGCCAGACCGGCAGCTGGCGCACTACCCATCCAATAAAGTTGACCGCGCCTATGACCGCGCGGCCTTTATCGCCGAGCGCACCAAGATGATGCAGGAGTGGGCGGATTACTTAGATGGGCTGATTGGGCGCAAGCCGTAGCGCCAAGCGATGTATTGGAGCTGATTATTTACCAGATTGCCAAACCATGATATGATAAAAATTATGGTCGCAGCCTCTGTCTTAACTGATACGCTGCGGCTTTCCTTATCCAGCTGACCGGAAAAACCGGATTACTCATCTTTGGCAATCCCTCAATACATTGATTAAATAACCTAAAATAAGCCCTAAACCAGAGCCAAGCGCACAGCCAAATAAAAAATGTGCAACTAGCATTCTGCCAAAAAAATACCAAAAGTAGATTGAATAAACCCCAAGCGATAAAACAATAGTGGTCATATCACGCCTACACTTCCGGCATTGGCAGCCAGCCGATGAACTCTTCTTTGTTAAAAAAATCGACTCTTTCTGGCATGCCGGGCCTAAGCAAAAAAACATGTAGCCCAGATTTGTTTTTAATAAGCTGCACCGGCCAGTACTTTTTGCTTTTTGTAACAGCAACAAATGTAAAGCCGTCTATAAACGGCAAAACCTCAACAGGCATTATTGCTGTTTTTACTTTACGGAAAAACTCGGCATAAATAATTACAGCGATTGTTGCGACACCACTAATCATGCACAAAATAAAAATTGTTGTTTGTGTGTCCATTATCAACCACCCTGTTTTTGCATTTTTCGGACAATAATTTCATTGTATTCAGCCTCTTTTTTGCACTCTTTAATCATCGCCCTATAAATATCTTCTGCGTCTATAACTGTGCCGTTATCAAGGGAATCAAAACAGGCATAATTACCCGCAGAAAGCATGGCTTTAGTTGGGTTTAGCGGTGCTAGTATATGGGTTAGCTTTTCGGTTGTTTTGAGCAAGCGGGTAAGCGGCTAATGGTCGGCGCTTTCTTGGAGTGCATTTTTTGCCCCATCCAGTTCTTGGGTGAGCTGAGCATTCATTGCCTTTTCGCTTTCGAGTAGCGCCCTTAGCTCGGCAAGGTGCCTTTCTCCTACGCTGTAACTTAATTGCATATAATGTTGTATTTGTATGGATTGAGAATTAACAATATTTCTAAGGGCATAAAACTGCCTTTTCAGGTCGTCGTAATTATCCGCTGGCTCTGCTTTGATGGTCATTTTATCTCCATTTTTTTGTTTCATGAGAATTGTTTGCCACGTCTTTTTTTGCTTAACTTCCTCGCTAAATGGCAAAAACATAATTTTACTTGCCTTCTGTAAAAAGTTTTTTGATTTCACCAGCGGCAATATCAAGCGTAGCTATGGCAAATCTATATTCATCGCCCATTGATGGCCTACCTTCGTTTTTAATCTTGCGCTCATAAACTTCTATTCTGTTCTTTATGATTTTAAGGCAATCAATCAAGGCCCTTTCGTAGTCGGTCATTTTATTTGCCCTCCAATTTTTTGAACTCAATCACCCACACCCACGGATTTTCGTGCCATGATTTGTCGCCGTGTATTGATTGCCATAGCTGGGCAAACCATGAGCGGCTAAAATCTGCATAACCAAACTCACGGCTTATTTTGTCAATTGAACTATGGCTTGGCGGCGCACCTTCAGCGATAGCATCGGACTGGCTTATTCTATGCAGCGGCTCGACGCGTTTGCGCGTTATTTCAAGGGTGATGCGGCTTGCCCAGCGCGGCATGTAGATTGGTGAGTGCCAACTGCTCGCGTAGCTTTTTTTATCAGCCCTATAAATAATTGATGTGGCGCAGTCGCCATTGGTATCTGGCGCTGGTATGTGAGTCTGCCAAGTCTCGCGCACCCATAGCCGGTCGCCGATCCGGTAGCGCATAAGGGCTTTAAGTTTATCGCCAAGACTAGTTGGCTGTGGCTTTATAATCCGCCGAGCTTGGGTTTTGCGGCCTTCCAAAATGGCGCGAACATCTGACGCGCTAAATATGATTGGGCGCTCTTTCATTTCATCTCCTTATATTTGCTAAAGAGGTCTGGCCTAAAAAATCCAAGCTCGCCCAGACATGGCACCATCTCGCAAGGCTCGGCTTTATTCAAAACAAAGCCAAACTTGCCGAAAAACCAGTCGCTATCCATAGCGGTTACGCAGTCTGTGATTACAGCCCTGCCGACAATGCCGCCGCGTTCTATTGCTGATTTATTTGGCAATGGGATTTGCGGGAAGGCAGACCTTATCCACTCATCGCCGTCATCGTCATATTTTTTACCCGCATGAATAAGCACTGGCCCTCTGTAATTTGTTGGCCAATTGCGGTTTTCGACGTTTTTATAGCCGTTGACTATAAGCCAAGCCCAAGGCTGATTTATTGAGAGCGCCTTCATTTTACTTGCCCTCTAAATATTGCCGCAGTTTTTGCAGATCGTGATAGATGTGGCTGTTGCCGCCTTTTGCCTCAAAATCGTGTCGCGCTGGGATGTAATAGCAAGCGACCACACGGCGCAGGCTTTCTTTAGGGAGTGTTTTGGTCATGGGCTAAACCTCGCGTTGGATGTGGGATATTGCGAGCCTCTTGGCCTCGACCAGCTCTGCAAACGCCTCGGCGCTGCCGCCATAATCTGGGTGGGCGTGTTTAGCCTTTTCTCGGAAGGCTCGCTCGATATCATCGATATAAAGGGCGCTGTGCTGCTCAAGGCCGAGCACGTCGCGCCAGTTTAACGTCTGGGCTTGCTGGCTTTGTGATTGTGGTGGTGGCAAAGCGGTGAAGCCAGTAAACATCGCATCCAGCATTTGACCGCTGCCCCAGCGCTCGATGCCGCGCATGGCTTGTATGGTGAGTGCAATGGCCTGCATGTTGCTCTCGACCTTATCCCACCGGTCGCACGGGAAGCATTTTTGCCGCCCCTTATAGGTAAAATAAACGGCCACGCCCGCATCGGTGGGCGGCCGGGCGCTGGCATATGGCAGCCCATCATTTCTGACGGGTATGTTTGTTGATATAACAAGGTCTTTGCCGCCCAGCCTGCGAACCTCGCTTACGATGCTATCGCGCGCACTAGCGAGTGAGGTTTTGAACCTTGCCCGCGCTGTGTGGTTTGGCGCTGTGCGCGGCCATCCAGTGGGCCATTGTAATGGGTGTGCCTGCATACTAAACCTCGCGTTGGAGTTGTTGGTTGGCGCGCTCGTGGATTTTGGCTTGCAGCCATTCGTTTATTTCATCGACGACAAAGCGCGGTGAGTTGGTGCCGATATATATCGGCGCTGGGAATTGGCCGCTGCGGCGCCAGCGCTTGATTTGGTCGCGGCTGATGCGCAGCTTGGCCATTACCTCTTTTTGTGTCAGCAGGGCGGGTGCGGCGTTATTGGTCATGGGCGGACTCTATTTCGTACATGCATGTTATTAGTGTGTTGATGGCGAATTGCAGCTTGTCGGCATATTCTTGTGGCGGGTTGGCGCGATTGAGGTGCGTTTTATATTTATCAATCGTATCGTCCAGCACTCTTAGGGCAGTGAGCCTAGTTTTTATTTTAGCGCTGCTGCCGCGTTTCTTGGCCTGCTTTTTGGCATAGTCAACGCGCCAAGTGGCACGGCAATCGGCACAGGCCTTGTATTTATTGTGCGGCATGTCCGCACCACAATTATTGCAACAGAACATTTTAATCTCCGTTTTTTGCGCAGGTGGCGCACATGTAGTTAAGCCTGTGGGTGGCATCGAACTGCTTGGCACAGCGCAGGCAGTGGCGCTTGCAGCGCTTTTGGCGGCGCGCTTGCTGCCTTTCGCCCACATCATCGGGCATGATGCCCAGCCTTTGCTGGCCGGCGCGGTCGCTGCGCATGGTTTGCGCAAGGGCGGCGTAGTAGGCATTCATCTTTGTGCTCTTAGATTTTTGGTTGCAGTGCGTCGATGATGGCCGTGGTGGCGGCATCGGCAAATTCGATATAGCGGTCGGTTTCGGTTGGGCCCGGCGTGGCGTAGCCATCGGCTATGGCAATGGCCTTGGCGGCGGCCATTACGAGCGCCTCACGCGTGGGGGCTTTATAATCGCGACGGTATCCTTCGGCATTGCTGCGGAAAAAATCGCACAGCTGATAAAGCGCCCGAATAATGGCGGCGCTTTTTTTGTTGCCGGCCGCGGCATCTTCTGACTGGTAATTTTCGGCCAGCGTGCGGCAGTGTTTTTCGCCCGCGCGGAAAGCATCGATATAGGCCATACCAAGGCGGGAGCGCATCTGATAGGCCATTTGGCTTTTGTATTTATCAAGCGGTAGGCAAAGCGCGTTGCAGATATTGTGGGCGGTGTCTTCTGGTGATAGGCGCATGGGGCGGCTCCATGTTAGGTGTTTTTGGGGTGTGGTGTGGTGTTAGGCAAAAATGGTTTTGAGCCAGCGCCATTGCTGGCGCAGGCAGCGCGGCAATTTCATTGGCTGTAGCCCTCCTCGCGCATGAGGCTGGTGATGATTTGCTCGTTGAGCTTGGCTAGGTCGGCCTCGCGCCGCAGCTCGCGGGCGATGCGCTCGCTATAAGGGCTGATGTTTTGTGCCATTTGCTCGGCGGCCATGGCGTTGTGCAAACACATATCGCGCCAGCTGAGCATCATTTTTGCCATGACTAAGCGGGCCTCGGGGCTAAGGCCGCCGGTTGGCATTGTTGGGTTTTGCTTTAGAGCAATGCCAAGGCGCTGAAATTTTGGTGGGTGAATGATGTTGCTCATGGTGCACCTATGCTGCTGCTGGCACGGCCGCATCGCCACTGCTGGCTTTGCTTTTCTGCCCGTCGCGAGCGGCGGCCTTAGCGAGCGGCGTGCTATCCCACTCCATTGCCGCAGCATACGTATCAAGCAGCTCTTGCTGCTCCTCAAGCAAATCAGCTGGCATGGCGCGCTGGCGGATAAGCAGGCGCATAACTTTGGGGCAGAAGCCACCGGCCTTGGCCTCGGAAAAAACTTCTTTGATGTCGGTGGCGATAGCCTTTTGGTTTTCTTTAAGGCGCTCAATCCGTTCAATCAGCGCTTTGAGTTTTTTGTCTGGGGTAATACGCATGGTGGTCTCCGGCTGTGGTTGGTGCGGAGATATCAACATTATGTTGATATATAGTCAATAGATATTTGTTGTTTAATTAGCCGAGCCTAGCTAGGATATATTGTCCCATAAACTGCCTATCGGGGAATTTTATGGGAAAAGACAAGGATAAGGACAAGCCGTCGTCAGCTGGTAAAACTGCTGGGGCCTCGGGTTACAATGCGGGTCGATATGAAAAGGATGCCAACGGGCCAAGATCATGGACAAACATAATGAACACTGCGCCGACGATGCCACGACCGAAGGGGGACGACCGTCCACCGAAGAAGCCATAAAAGACCAGCTTTGGGCCCTGCGCAGAAATACCGAGCGCGGGCGCAGATATTACGCTAAGCGTGAGCGGTTTTTGGGCAATGTGGCGCGGTTTTTTAAATTTGCCGTGGTTTTTCTTGGCGCAGGCACCACGACAACAGTTTGGCTGCAATATGAAATTATGGCTATTGGTGCGGCGCTGCTGGTGAGCTTTATTAGCCTTTTAGACATGGTGTTTGAGCCCGGCAGGGCCGAGGTGGTGGCCGGCTATTTTAAGCGCCGCTACCATGACCTGCAGATAATGCTTGAGCCTGATAATTTAAGCGCCGCGATGATTGATAAAGCCAAGCATGAGCGGCTTGAAATAGAGCGCGACGAACCAGCGGTGCTGCGCGCCCTTGACCTGATTTGTGAAAATGAGGTTAGGTTTGCGCACGGCTCGACCGAGTTATATAGGCTAAGCTTTTATCACTATATGTTATGCCATATTTGCACGTTTGATAGCCTGTTGCCACAGACCGTAAACGTAACCCACCCTAAAAATGACCGAAGCTAAGATTAACGTAGCGCGAGATTTTTCGCGCTTTCCGTCTGGTCGATTTGCCGCGCATGCCGATTTTAGCGGCGAGCATTTCCGCGACATGATTTTAGAAAAACTTAAAGCTGCGGACAAAGTCACAATTGAGCTGGATGGCACAGAGTTTTATGGCGCGGCATTCCTTGAGGAGGCTTTTGGCGGCCTTATCAGAAATAAAAAAATGACCCGTGCCGAATTTGATAAAAAGATAGCTTTATTGTGCGAAGACCAAGAAATATTGGACGAGATTAAAGAGTATATTGATATCGCCGAAAAGCTATATAAAGACTAAATCCCCACAGCGTGCCACGGCTCAGCTGCTCATTTACAGCTCTTGGTTGTTTAACCATCATAAAAATGAGGCAATATAGTTTCTTTTTCGTGGCCGGATTGTATTTTTGCTTGAAGAATAAATAGCGAACATTTATAACGCCAGCGAAGCAAATGAACATGGGGGTATGATATGGGGAGGCATGATATGGGTTGCTGCGATGTGAGCGAAAAAACAAAAAAAATTAGCTACGATGAAGCGCTCGAAGCTTTGGCACTGGTGTGGCAGCTGGGCTTGCAAGAAGAGCACGTTAAACAAGTGGCGCGCCGGGCAGCCAAGCAAATTGAGCGGCGCGAGGCAGAGCGGGCGCGGCGTATTATAGGTTAAGCCGCTGCTGACTGCTTAACGCGTTGCTCAAAAGCTGTAACCGGCTGCAAGTGCGTTACTCGTGATAACAAGCTTCTTGAGTGTGAGTCGGGCGGGGTATTTTTATCAAAAACTACAAAGGTCTTATTTTTATATTGGCTGTTCTCACCAATATCAAAATGTCGCGCAAAGGTTGAGCCAACAGTATCGCTGGCCTTAAAATTAGTGATGATATCAACATAAAATCGATCTTCAAGAGCTATGTCTATTTTATAGCTTTTGCCCGTGTTGCCGGTAACTTCAGCCTGACGATAAATGTTGTTTGAGTGATAATATTTATTTACCATCGTAAAAACGGCATCTGTCAACTCTGCGCGCCTTTTAGTGTTGATGTGTGATATAGAGTATTCAGCAAGAGCTGCAGACACATTTGCCACCGACACAATACTCATAAGCATTTCATCAATAGATGTGGCGCGGGTGTAAATGTTACCACTAACATCGTTGTAGTCGAATGAATATTTTTTCTTTTGTTTGTCCAGAAAACGTTGCCAAGGTACCTCTTGGTCGGTTATGTCGTGCCCTAGTTTTTGCATAGAGTAAAACGCCCCAGATTCATCGGTCACGATAAAACCACTTTCGTGTGTTTTAGAAATTTTAATGCGCACAAGACCATTACAAGGATACAAAACCGCTGTATCGACTGTAAGCTCGTTGCCACGCAGCTCAGCGCCAAAGGTTCGGTTAACCGCCTGAGCGGCGGCATCAAGACTATTTTTTTGCATGACCCCCACCATTCGTTATAGCGGCTCTAACAAATTTTCAGCAAGACCATTAAGTCTTATACTACTACTGAACCACTTAATAACCTGTGTAAATGTTTTTAGTTTGTCCGGAAGATTTTGGGCAAACCTCATATTATGCGGTATGTAGTCATCCTCACAATCGGGCCTATGCCACTCCCAGCTTGAATAATTCGGCCTGCAGACGTAATCCGGCAGGCCGTGTGGTCGTCCGGGCGATCTATTGCTGTGTTTCTTGTTGTTAAATTCAACACGCCAAATTGGTGTCATACAAGGTTTAATGCCGAGATAAAGAAGGTTAATTGTGAAAGAGGGCGAATCATATGGCTGTTTGTAATAGTTAATCTTGAGCTGCAAATCAAGTGACGAAATATCCGGCGAAACAAGCGGCAATGTTATCACGTAGTTGCTAAGGTTAAATAATGATGGCTGCCGTCCGAATTTTTTGCCCTTGCGATTTTGGTGGCGCTCCTCACGCCTACACCCGTTCTGTCTCATTGTTTGCCAGCTGCTAACAACGTCTTCTTTAATAACGTGCTTTTCTATTTGCAACAGATCATCCACCAAAATGCGGTGGTCTATTTCATTATTGTTACTCGGCATCGAGGTAGCTCTCGAACACATCGCGGATTTTTTGTGGCTCTGTGTAGTTTTTAGTCTGGCAGCGCTCGAAGGCCTGCAGAAAGCGACGATGCATAATTAGTGGAGGGGTAGCGTTATTGGCGCGGCGCATATGGTCAAGCAGCACCATCACGCCTTCGGCCATAATGTGTTTGGCGCTATCGGATATAGGCAAGGTAGAGGCATTTGGCGACTCAACAAATAAATCGGCTGGGTGTACTTTAAGCACCCGCGCCAAGCGCTCAGCCCAGTCATAGGTCAGGCGGCGCATACCTTGCTCAAGATGGCTTATCTGTTGTGGTGATGTATTAGCCATCTCAGCCAGTTTTACTTGGCTCATGCCGACTTTTTTGCGGAAATGTTTAATTCGGTTATTCATAGCGCACTATCCCAAAATATCGAAATCAGCGGCATCAGCAGATTCTTGTTGACTGAAGTTCAACACAATGTTGATATCTGCACCATGAAGCTTGCAAAAATCATGGCCGAGCGCGGCCACACCGATGCCCATGTCGCACGTATTGTGCACACCACAGCGGCGGCAATTGCCTATTATCGGCGCGGGAAGCGTGTGCCCCGGCCAGAGATAGAGCTGCGCCTGCGCGCATATTCTAATGGCCGTGTGACGGCCGAGCATCATTATGACGCTTATGCTTTGGCTCATGGTTTGATTGCCTCCTGCGCTGACAGTGCACCAAAGCGCCCACGAGTGTCTGCCCGAAAAATAGTGGCAAAAATTGCACGGCCGCAGCTGGCCAAAAATTGGCCCCGCAATGAGGGCCAAGAATTGGCCGCCAATAGCGAGGCTTGCACATGAGCATGCCCGCGCCATTTGCCGCCCCACCAGCTGCGCTGCTTGCCGCCACAGACCCGCATGTGACGGTGCCGATTGAGCTGATTGAGGCGCTGGTGCCCGCGCTGCGGCGCGTGAGTGGCAGCCCGAAAGAGCTGGCCCGGCTGACGCGGCGCAATGAAGAGACCATGAAAAACTTACTGGAAGGCCGCAACGCGCCATCGGGCGTGGTGCTGATTGACCTTATCCGGCGATTTGATGAAGTGTTTTTGGCGGTGCTGGCCTTGGCCGGACGCGCACCTGTCCAACTAACCGAGCGACAAATGGCAGCAGCGCAGCAAGCGCTGGCGCTGTTGGTTGGCTCGGCGTCTGAGCTTAATTCAGGCCCTACCCCTTCGGCCAAACCCACCTTACCCACCCACCTCCCCCCCACCATTGAAGATAAGGAGCCATCGCTGTGCCGCCCGATGCCACTCAAACAAACAACCACCACACCGAACCCGCCAGCCATCGGCCGGCGGCCACGGCCAGCGCGCGCAAGTTGCCGCGCAGCCTCCTCATCGAAGCCCATAGCTGGCGCGGCTGCGGCTTTGAGCGCGGCTTATTTGATGTCTGGCTCAGGCTTGGCTTCGTCACGCTCGTAATCGACCGCGAGAGCTTTATTAATCGCGCCGTGGTGGCCGCTGGTATGGCCACACGTTTGCAGCTGGCGACATCGCTGCTTGAGCGGATTGCGAATGGTAGTAAGGCTGTGGGGCAAAATCCCAATGGTGGCCAGAATGGTGGCCAATCATGAGCGGTATAAACATATCGGCGGCCGTGGTGGCCGCGCACCTATCGCCCAGCCTTGCAGGGCTGGCTGGCGCTGGCGTGAGCCGCGCCAAGGTGGGCGGGCATGCGGTGGGCTGGTCGCGCCTGCATGCCCGCTTGCCGCGTGTTGTAGCACAATCATGCCAGCGCATATGCATTGGCAATGCCAGCGCATTACCAGCGTATGATTTTGGCGGCGCAAAAGCCCCCCTTTTACCTCACTTGACTGATTCGGTTTATTTGGGCACTCTGCCCGTGCCGTTGGCCTTGCCAGCGGTGGAGCTAAGAACTCCACATACCAAACGGCGGGCAACCGCCAGCGTAGTGCATGGCGGTATTTTTGTGCCCGTAAACCCCCCTATGGCGGGAGTGCGACGGATACAATACCCGAAAGGGGAAGAAGTCCGCCAGGCACCGTTTGGACTGGTTTGTAGCTCCCGCCACCAGCGCGGCATACAAAGCTTCGTGGGTGGCGTCATGCCAACCAAACGGAGTGACCCTATGCCGAAAAAACATGGGGCGGGGAAAGCCGCCTGCAATCTAAAAAACACCCACACCAAGCCCAGAAAAAACCTGCGCAAAAAGCGGCCTGAGCCATTTGACTGGCAGAATTGGGCGCATGCGCTGATTGAAGCTGTGCAGCGCATCAGCCGCATTTTGAGCGAAGGCGAGCCAATATACCGCGCCGAAAGCGTGCTGAAGGAAAAAGAGCTGAAAGCCTACCAAGAGCGCGTGTTTAAAAGCATTAGGCTAGAGGCCATGGCCGAACGGCTCGAGCGCGAGCGGCGGGCTATAAATAAAAAAGGAGGCCAGCCATGAGCCACGCTAAACGCTTGCAAAAAGCGCTGGCCTTTTACGAGGCCGCACGGGCGGCTTATGAGGCAGCGCCGCATGGCTATAAAAACACCGCGCTCGAGCGGGTGCGCAGAGCCAATGCCGAAGTGCTGCGGGCAGAGGCCGCGCTTGACCGTGCGCAATTGCGCCAAGCAAAGCTGCAACAAAACCGCAAAAATAATTTATTAGCGGCCGCCACTGCGCGGGAAGAGGTGTGTCATGGGTAAGCCTTGGTTTAGACTTTACGCAGAATTTGCGACAGACCCAAAAGTGCAGATGATGAGCGAGGCAGACCAGCGCCGCTTTGTGATGCTGCTGTGCGTTTGGTCGCAAAGTGTAACACCGTGTGACGGCGATGTAACGTTACATGTAACAGGTGATGTAACAAACGCAGCACAAAACAGCGTGTTACATGATGACGAGTTGGCGTTTCAGTTGCGCATTAGCGCGGATGATTGGGCGCAAACCAAAGCGCGATTTATGGCGCGCGGCCTTATTAGTGAGGACAATGTGCCGCTGGCGTGGAACAAGAGGCAATATGTGAGCGACACCAGCAATGACAGGGTAAAGCGTTGGCGCGAAAAGCAAAAAAGCAAAAACAATGGCGCTGAAATTGTTGGCGTAACAACTGGTGACGGAAATGTAACGCCGTGTAACGTTACAGTAACGCCCCCAGATACAGATACAGATACAGATACAGATACAGAGATAGAATCTATTACTGACGTAATAGATTCAAAGCGCGCGAAGCGCGCTAGCGACCCCAAGCCAAAAAAATCTGATTTTGTTTTGCCCGACTGGATATCGCCTGACGACTGGAAAGATTTTGAGGAGCACCGAAGGCGCTTGCGGGCACCCATGACCGACCGCGCCAAACGCGGAATTGTTGCAGAACTTGAAAAATTAATGGGAGCTGGCCATGACGCAAAATCAGTTATCGAACAATCAATCACCCGCGGCTGGGCTGGCGTATTTGCCATCAAGCCCGATAGCCAAATTACGGGCTTTAGCGGCTCGGCTGCAAACTGGAGCAACGCTGGACGACAGCGAACTGATAGCATTGTTGCAGCAGCAGCTCGGGTCATCGCGGCTAAAAAACAAGCAAGTGGTGCGCCGTGAATATTACACCGCCAACGGCTATGATTTTGACGGCTACACCGAATGGAAAGTTTTGGATTTACGCGAAGAAGATAGACCGCTGGTGCGGGCGCTTGAGTTTTTTTGTAAGCCCGCTGCGCATGATTTAATCGTGCAGGAGCTTGCCAAGCTGCGGGCGGTTATGGCTCGGCGCAGTGAGGTCGGCGATGATATGACGCTATCGCTTGCGGTGATGGCCGATGATCTGGCCGAGTATCCCGCCGATGTGGTGCGCCAAGCCTGCACCGCGCTGCGGCAAGCGCAGACGTTTTATCCGACCATCAGCGAGCTGCGCGCCGCGTGTGGTGAGCGTTTCGATTTGCGCCGTAGGTTGCTGGCAGCACTGTTGGCCGCCGAACAAGCCATGCTTGCGCCTGCTGCATTGCCACCAACGCCCGCGCAAAAAACGGCCATTGAAAAAATACAGGACGAAATTGCCGAGCTGGAAAAGGCTGAAAAAGGTTTTAACCCAGAGTCTGCCGATGTTTTTCAGCAAACGCTGATTAACGCTTTTGCCGGTCGCAAAACCGCGCTTTTAGCAAAACTTGCTAAAATTCAGTCAGGTTCCAATTCGGCAAGCCAACAAGAGGCGCAGCAAGCTGACCAACAAGGCGGCGGAAATGGCTAAGCGCCTGCGCCGCGCCCGGAAGCCGAGCTATCGGCCCGCACCAAACGATTACGGCACGCTAGAGCGGCTACAGCACGATGTGGTGCCGCTGGTGGCCATTGCTGACCCCGATGGCGGCCAGCCCGTGACGGTGCGCTATGTGCAAAGCCAACGGCAGCTTGAGCGGCTGGCGCTGCGCGGCATTATCAGCCACCGGCAATATCTGGCTGGTGATAAATTATTTACGCTGTGGTTTAGGGCTGGGCGCTCGCCCAACATTGCCAGCACGCTGAGCGACAAGGTTGATGGCAGCAGGCCAGCTGGCACCGGCTTGCAGGCTTTGGCCGAGATTGAACTAAAAAAAATATGCGCAGGCACCAGCTCGCGTTTGTGGCCGCTGTTGGTGCATGTGTGCTTTACCGATGGTGCCCCCAGCGATTGGGCCAGCCAGCACCATTACGCGCCACGTGAGGGCGTTACGCTGCTGCGCCATGCCTTGGATGAGGTGGCGGATTTTTTGCGCTTGCCGGCCGAGCGTGGCGGCCATGTGCCAAGGCCGTAAGAGTTGAAAAGGATTGAAAAGCAATGACCATGAATGAACAAACTGCCAGCGCTTTAGCACAAGCCATTATTGAGGCTGGGATTGCGGCACTTGTTATGAAAAGCCAAAATTGTGACAGGTTTTATTTAACCGCCAAAGGCCAGACTATTGCCGAAGGCACGGGCAGCGAGCTGCGCACATTGCTGGTAAAAGCCATGGCCGAATACCAAAACGCCCAAGCCAATAACCCAACAAAACTTAATATAATATCGTAAAAAGCAGCGTTTTTGCTTGCAGTGATATCACTTTTGATATATAAAATAAGCATGAGCCAAAAGCAAAAGCTGCTAGAGAAAATGCGCAATAACCCAGCCGGTGACTGGCAGCTGGCCGATTTGCAGCGCGTAGCCAGCCACTATGGCATTGGTTGGCGGCATGATGGTGGCAGCCATTGCATTTTTAGCTTTGCCAGTGGCGAATTGACGGTGCCAGCGCATCGGCCAATTAAGCCTTATTATGTTCGGGCATTTATGCGCCTTATAGACGGGGGAGAATAAAGATGGCACAGACACTAAAAAAACCAGCCGCTAAGCAGAGTGGCCGCCGTGTTTTGGTAAAAAAAATTAGCAGCCGCAAAAAAACTGTGGGCGCGCCACGCAATGATGGCGCCCAAGATGTGAGCGTGCTGGCCGCGCAGTATCGTATTGTGGTGCGGCCGCTTACCGAAGCTGAGGGTGGCGGCTTTTTGGCTTATTACCCCGAATTAAAATACTGCGCTGGCGATGGCGACACGCCAGAGGCCGCGTTACAAGATGCGCGCTTGGCCTTTGCCGCATGGATGGCGGCCGCTAAAGCCAATGGCCGGCACATACCAGCGCCAGAAGCCCTGCAAAGATACTCGGGCAATGTGCCTTTGCGCATTAAACCCGCTGTGCATGAGGCGGCGGCGGCGAAAGCCAAAGATGCTGGCATGTCGCTGAATAGTTATCTTGAGCGCATCATTGCTGCTGATGTTGATAATAGCCGCTAAGGTTTAGCAGTGTGGCACAATCGCCACTTGCATCGACTGGCAGCACAATGGTAGTATTTTGGTAATGTGAATTTTTGCGTCTTGGCGCAAGCGCCGAGACCTTAGCAAAACCCCAATAAAACCAGCCACAACTTGGCAGCCTCAACTTAGCAACAGCAGCAGCAACATGACGCAGCGCCCACCCAGCGCCGCGCGTGGCTATGGCCATGCGTGGCAGAAATTGCGCGCCCGTGTGCCGCCAGCTCCCTGCGCCATGTGTGACGCACCCTTTGGCAGCGGCATGGCGCTTGACCATTTAAAACCCCGTGCTGAAGGCGGCACGGATGATATAAGCAATTTGCGCTGGCTTTGCCGCCGCTGTCATGCACGCAAAACGGCGCGCTGTGATGGTGGCTTTGGTCATGCGCGGCGCATTGATAAAAATATTCTTGGGCACGGGGTTGACGCACAAGGTCGGCCGCGAGCGCCCAACCACCCGTGGAATAAAAAAACGGATTAAAACCAATTTTTGAGATAGGCAATTTCCCCCCAGCCTCCTAAGGCCGCGAGGCGTTAAAACCTTGCGTGGGAATAGCCCTCGCTGCGGGCGGCACCTTAGCGGCGAGGGCAAAAATTTAAAGCAACCGCCGAGCATGAGGCTTAAATTGAGGCTTAAATGGCCAAGCTAGAAACGCTTTCGGGCGGGGGCGCAGATTTAGAAGAGCCGCCCTGGGCGCGCATTTTTCCTGACCGTGTTGAAGATGACGGGATGGGCAAAGAGTGGCGCACCACGGCCCGCCGCTATTGGCTAAAAATTGTGGCCGAGATGCGCGATGCAGAAACTTTATGCACCGCCAATGCGCCAGCGATTATGCGCTTGGCCATTGCTTATGTGCGCTATGACCATGCGCTGCTGAAAATGACCAAGGCGGGCGCGATATCGCGCAGCCCTAAAACCAAGGTGCCCATGCTGAATTTGTGGCAAACCGAATTGCGCGCTGCTGCCGCTGATGCGCAAAGTGAAGAAATGGAGCTGGGCATTAGCCCACGCCGCAGAGCCTCGGTGGGCAAAGTGAAAAAGCGGCAGCAGAAAGCGACCGCCTTTGCCGCCTATCTCAACAAAGCCGGACATAAAGACTAAGGCCAAAAGTAAAAGCCTAAAAGCGCCCGCCATGCCCCGCATGTCAGACCCGACCACGGCCTATGCCAAAGCGGTTTTGACCGGCGAGATTGTGGCAGGCGCATGGGTGCGTGGCGCATGTGCACGGCATTTGCGCGACATTGAAAACGCGGCGGCCCGTGGGCTTTATTGGCGACCAGAAAAAGCGGAATATGCATTAAACTTTTACCCGTCTGTTTTGACAATTACGGCAGGCGCTGCTGCGATGCAGCCATTTAATTTGCTGCCATGGCAAGTATTTGTGACCGGCAGTTTATTTGGTTGGGTGCGTGAAAACGGCCTGCTGCGCTATCGGTCTGGCTGGCTTGAGACCGGCAAAGGACAAGCAAAAAGCCCATGGATGGCGGCCACCGGTTTGCTTAAAGGTTTTTTTATGGGCATTCCGCGCGCTGAGGTTTATGCGATAGCGCAGGATAAAGACCAAGCGAACGTGTTGTTTCATGACGCGGTGGCGATGTGCCGCGCACCTATGCCTGACGGCAATGATTATGCCAGCCTTGAAAGTACGGGCGTGGTGCTTATCCGTGGTGTGGGCGACAATGCGTGGAAAATTGAGCACCCCGCATCGGGCAGCGTTTTTAAAAGCGAAGCGAATAGCGACGCTATTTCAGGGCCCCGCCCCGTGCTGGTTATGGCAGATGAGGTGCACGAAGCCAAAAGCGACAAGGCGATTGAGATTTGGAAGGCCGCGCTGACTAAAATGCCCGGCGACCCTTTGATGCTGCTGGGCACAAATACACCCGCCACATCGCAGTATGTGGGCACAGCGCTGAGTGCTTATTATCAGGCCGTGGCGCTGGGCGAAGTGCAAGATGATACGGCGCTGGCTTATATTGCGCGCGTTGATAAAAATGACGACCCCTTTACCGACGAAGGCTGTTGGCAAAAATCGCTGCCTGCTTTGGGCATCACTTACCCGCTGGAAAATATCCGCGACGAAGTGCAAACCGCAAAGCAATTAGCCAGCCGAGCGCCCACGGTGAAGCGTTTATATTTTGGCATTCCCACAGGTGCGGCACATTTTTGGGTGGACGAGGACGTGTGGCAATCGCGGCTGGCAGCTTTTGATGAAACGCAGCTCAAAGCCGATGGCTGTTTTGCCGCACTTGATTTGTCACAAAAAAATGACCTTACCGCATTATCGGTTGGTTGGCTGGTGGGCCAGCAGCTTTTTGTTAAAACTTATTATTGGACGCCGCGCATTGGTATTGCCGACCGCGCCCGCGCCGACCTTGCCCCTTATGACCGCTGGGCCGATGAGGGTTATTTAACCGCCGTGCCAGGGCCGGTGATTGATAAAACTTTTGTGGCGGCCAAGGTCAAAGAATTAGTGGCCAAGCATAATTTATCGCTTTTGGCCTATGACCCTGCAGGCATGGATGATTTTATGCGCGCCTGCGCTGATGTGGATTTGCCCGTGTGGCGCTTTGACGGCGCCGATAAAATGGCCGGCGAAGGTCTTATGTTAGTGCCGCATGCGCAAGGGCCACGGGTGCGTTTTGAAGATAAGCAATTATGTATGCCGCGCAGCATTGAGCGGCTTGAGGATAGAATTTTAACTGGACGCATCACCATTGCGCCCAGCCCTGTGACTTACGCTTGTGCTGCCAATGCCGCGATGATTGAAGATGGCGCTGGCAACCGTGCTTTTGATAAGCGCCGGTCGCGCGGCCGCATTGATGGACTTGTGACACTGGCAATGGTGGCGGGCGCGGCGGAAATGCCGGTGCAGCAAATCATCGAGCCGAACATCTTTGTTTTATGAGGCCGGCATATGGGCTTTTGGAAAAAATTATTTAACAGCAACACCACACAGCAAGGCCTTGGCATTGCTGCGCAAGGTGGCTATCCCACCAATGCGGGCGAATATATCAACGCCGATAATGCGCTGGAAATATCGACCGTTTATGCATGCGTGCGCGTGATTGCTGACACAATATCGGTGCTGCCGCTGCATGTGTTTAAGGTGGGTCCCGACGATAGCCGCACCCGCGATTATAGTCACCCTGTGCGCAAATTGCTAAAGCGCCCAAACCCGTGGATGGGTGAAGCCGAATGGAAAAGCCTGACGGTGCTGCACTTGTTGCTGCGCGGCAATGCTTATTGGTTTATCCGGCGTGATGCGAGTGGCGTCACCACAGCGCTGTTGCCGCTTGCGCCAGATGATGTGGAAGTGCTGAGTTTTGAAAGCGAGATTTTTTATCATCACCGGCCCAGCGGCATCACTTATTTGGCCGAAGATATTTTGCACTTTAAGGGCCTATCAATTGCTGAGGGCTATGTGGGGCTGAACCCGATTGCCTATCACCGCCAGACATTGGGTGAAGCGAAGGCCGCAGGTCGTCATGCCGCAGCGCTGCTGGGCAATGCGGCGCGCCCGGCCACGGCCGTTAAAGTGCCGAACAAGCTTGACGAGCCTAGCTTTAAGCGCCTGCGCGATCAGTTTGCAGCCGCCTATCAGGGCGCAGCCAATGCCGGCAAAAACATGATTTTAGATAATGGCATGGACATTGTGCCGTTACAGATGACCAACGACGATATGCAGTATTTGCAAACGCGCCAGCTGACGCGGACTGAGATTGCGGCGCTGTTTCGTGTGCCACCGCACAAGGTCGGCGATTTGTCGCGCGCCACCTTTAGCAACATCGAACATCAAAGCCGCGAATTTTTGTCGGATTGCATTGCCCCATGGCTGGTGCGGATTACCCAAGAAATAAACCATAAGCTGCTGGCCGCGAACGAAAAGATTTATGCCGAGTTTGTGACCGATGCGCTGGTGATGGCTGATTTATTAAGCCGCTATCAGGCCTATGCGATTGGCCGCCAAAATGGCTGGCTGAGCGCGAATGATATTCGGGTGAAGGAAAACATGAATAAAATTGACGGCGGGGATGCGTATTTAATTCCGCTGAATATGACCAAGGCCAGCGATGCGCTGCAGCAATCGCTGAAAACCTCACCACCCCCTAATAAGCCCACACCAAAACCCGCACCCAGCGAGGCCGAAGATGACCAAGACGACGCCGAAGATTAAGCCCTTTTTGCATCTCATTGCCGACCAGCCATTGCTGGCCGCGCGGCCTGAATTTGTGCAGGCGTTGTTGCACCTTGAAGCGGCCGCCGAAGATTTGGACGAAGCCCGCGCCCCGCCCCGCCGCCAGATGAAAAGCGAGCGCGGCGTGGCCAGCATTCCGGTGATGGGCTATTTAATGCCAACCGACAGCCGCTTTTTGCGCTATGTCGGCGGCACCGCTTTGGAAAATGTGGCGCGTGACCTTAGCACCGCGCTGGCCGACAAAGAGGTGCGCGAGATTGTGCTGCACATTGACAGCGGTGGCGGCAGCCCGCATGGCTTGCCCGGCTTTACTGCCATGGCCCGCGAGGCGGCACGCCAAAAACCACTTTACGCTTTTATTGGTGGCATGGGTTGCAGCGCGGCCTATTGGGTGGCCTGTGGCGCCAGCCGCATTGTGATTGAGCCTACCGCGATTTTGGGCAGCATCGGCGTGCTGATGGCCACAGCTAAGCAAATTGAGCCCGATATGTATGGCGAGATGGGCGTGACAATTACCAGCAGCAACGCGCCAAACAAATCGCCCGACCCCACCACTGACGCTGGCAGCGCTGAGCTGCGCGCCGCGCTTGATGAGATTGAGCGGTTGTTTTTGCAAGATGTGGCTGCAGCGCGTGGCCTTGCGCCTGAGGCGGTCGCAACACAATTTGGCCAAGGCGGCGTGCGTGTTGGCAAGGCTGCGGCCGCGCTGGGCATGGCCGATGCGGTGCAGAGCTATGCCAGTTTTATGGCTGAGCGCCGCGCCGTAACAAGCGCCGGCGCTGCGGCCGGTAGTGTCAGCCTTGGCCGCGCCCGCGCCGAATTTGCGGCGCTGCAATTGGCGCAATTGCGGCAGATACGCCACTAAAAAAATACCAGCGCAGTGCTGGATATAGCGCCGCACCATTCTGGGCGGTGTTTTTTGACCAAGCAAGGAGATGTAAAATGAGCAAGCTAAATGCGCTGCGCGAGAAAATTGCAGCAAAAATGAGCGAATTAGAGGCGGTGATTGCCGCCTCGGCCGAAGCAGGCGAAGGCATGACAGCCGAGCAAGCCGCGAGCTTTGCCGCCACCAAGACGGAAATTGAAAACCTAGAAGCAACACTTAAAGCTGCCGAAGATGTCGAGCGCCGCAAGGCCGCGCTGGCACAGCCGGTATCGAGCGGTTTACGCAGCACGGTGCCAGCCCAGCCACGCGCTGCGGCTGACCAGGGCGGCAAAATTGGCCGCTTCGTGCGCGCTATTGCGGCCGGCAAGGGCATTGCCCGCGAGGCCGCACATTATGCCGATAGTGTGTTTGGCGATGCCGAAATTGCGGCGGCGCTTGGCACGCAGACTGGCGTTTCCGGCGGCTTTTTAGTGCCCGAAGCCATTAGCACTGATTTTATTGAATTGCTGCGCCCAGCCTCGGCCGTGATGCAGCTCAACCCGACGCTGATTGATATGCCGCAGCGCAACCTGACGCTGAATGGTTTTAATAACGGTGCCTCAGCCTCTTATATTGCTGAGCAAGCCGATATTGCCAAAACAGCGCCAGACCTTAGGCAGGTAAAATTGGTGGCCAAAAAACTGGCGGCATTGGTGCCTGTCTCGAAAGAGCTGTTGGGCAGTGCCAGTGTTAGCGTTGACCGCATTGTGCAGGAAGACCTGATTGCGGCAATTGCCCAGCGCAGCGACCTTGCTCTCATTCGCGGCGATGGCGCACAGGACACACCGATTGGTTTGCGTAACCTTGCGCTATCAGCAAATATCATTGCGGCTAATGCCACAGTGAACCTTGTCAATACCCGCACGGATGTGGGCAAGATTATCTTGGCCCTTAAAAACGCAAATGTGCAAATGCGCCGCCCCGGCTGGATTATGGCGCCACGCACCGAGCAGTATTTGCTTAACTTAGCTGATACCGCTGGCAACCTTGTTTATGCCAATGAGATGACCACACGTAAAACATGGCAGGGCTTCCCCTATGCGCTGACAACGCAAATCCCCACCAACCTTGGTGGCGGCAGCGATGAAAGCGAGCTTTATCTCGTGGACTTTGCGCATTTTGTGATTGGCCAAGTGCCCGGCATCCGCATTGAGACCAGCGATAGCGCCGGCTATGTCGATAATGGCAACCAGCGCAACGCCTACTCGCGTGACGAGGTGGTGATTAAAGCTGTGGTTGAGCATGATTGCGGTCTGCGCCATGCCGCCGCTGCAGCTGTGCTGACCGGCGTGAAGTGGGCCTAAAAAACAATGGCCGCGCCTGATTGTGGGCGCGGCCAAAAATCTTAAAACCAAGGAGAAGTAACATGACTGCATTAGATCGTGACACATCAGCCACAATAACGGTGCGACACAGCCTTGCCCCCGTGGCGGGCACTGGCAGTGACCAAAACGGCGCATCCATCGACCGCCAAGGCTTTCTTAGCGGTGCTGGCGTGGTGGCCTATAGCACCTCTGGCGGTGTTACCGGCGGCACCATTACCGGCCGCTGGCAGGACAGCGCCGATGGCAGCACTGGCTGGGCCAATTATGGCACAACCGTAACTGTCAATCTGACCGGCACCAACCCCAGCGGTGCCTTTGAGGTGCCTGCCAACCTCAGCTCGGCTAAGCGCTATGTGCGCTTGGTGGTTGATGCCGACCCCACTGGTGGCACGCCCGCCAGCATTGTTGCCGCCACCGCCGTGCTTGGTGGCCGCAATGTGAACCCAGCCTAAGGAGTAAACCATGAGCAAAGTTATTGTTAAATTTACGCGCAGCAATGGCCCGTATAACGCCAATGAAGTTGCGGGCTTTGACGCGCCCGTGGCCGAACGGCTGATTGCGCAAGGCTATGCTGTGTTATTTGGTGCAACCCAACCCTCTGCGGCAGAGCTGCCAGCCCCGCCGCCTGCGCCACCAGCGCCCGCTGATGGCACGCCTGACGCTGCTGCGCCAGATGCAGCCCAGCAACCAGCTGTTGCAGATAATGCAACAGCTGCGCCCAAAAAGCGCAAATAGCATAAGAGGCGCGCATGAGCAGCATTGTTACAGTCACCACGGCCGCAACCGTGCGTAATTTGGCGACCCTCGCCAATGCGCGCATGGCGATTGGCCTTGTGGCCAGCGACAATAGCGATGATGCGCGCCTCAATGCACTGCTGCCGCTGGCCAGCGCTGCCTGCGAAAATTATTGCCAGCGCATTTTTGCGCAAGAGACGGTGAGTGAATTATTCCGCGACAGCACACCCACACGCCTTGCCGAGCCACCCATTTATGCTACGCACGTAGCCTTGGCGCGGTGGCCGGTGACGCAAATTGTGAGCGTGACGCTTGATGGCACAGCGCTAGCAGCCAGCGATTATGAGCTTGATGGCATGGGTGGGTTTTTATACCGCCTATCGAGCGATGCGCGCACATATTGGCGCGGCCGCAAGCTGGTGGTGAATTATGTGGCGGGTTATCGCCTGCCCGACCAATCGACCCGCACTTTGCCACAAGAAATTGAAAGCGCCTGCCTTGAAGTTTTAAAGGCGCTGCATGGTGGCCTTGGCCGCGACCCTGCCCTGCGCTCGGAAAGCGTGGAGGGTGTAGGCAGCGCCAGCTATGCCGATGCCGTGACGCAAGCCGCTTTGCCGCCCATGGCCGCTCAACTTTTGCAACCCTATCGCCGTATTGAAATATGACCCCGCTTAATCAGAACCGGCTGACCAGCTTTTTAGGCCGCGCCGCGCGCAGCATTGGCTTGCGGCGCATTACCGGCACTGGTGGCAGCGCCAGCGCAACAACGGTGCTCTTGCCCGGCTTTGTGCGCACCCAAAGCGCCACCGGCTTGCAAGGCACAACAGTGCAGCACCACCGCACGGTGCGCGTGACCGCGCGTGACCTTGCCGCGGCCGCATGGCCAGACGCACCCAAGGTTGGCGATTTTGTGGTGATTGACGGGCAAGCACACCGCATTGAGCAGGTGGAGCCACTTTATTTGGCGAAGGCCGCTGTGTTTTATTTGCTGAGCATACGCGGATGAACACCCGCGATTATGCCAAAGCGCTGCGACAAGCGCCGCAGGAGTTTGCGGCACAGGCAAGAGCTGAGGCGATTAAGCTGTTTCGTGAGACGCGGCAAAAGATTGCTGATGCGGCTAAGGCGCGCAGTGGCACTGCCGCTAAAATTGAAACGCGTGTTGATGGGGTGGTGAGTGAGCAGCTGGACAGCGCCCGCACGGTGCTGCTGGCGCGTTTTGATTATGGCACGGAGGTGGCCGAGGCCGCGCTTAAATTGCTTGGCATGGCCAGCCCACGTGACCGCAAAGCGGGCGCACCCGCACCCGTCTATGCTGAGAGCCATACGATTTTTGTTGATGGCGACCGCGTGCAGAACTTGGCCGAGCGACCCTTTGGCCGCGAGATTATTATAACCAACCTTGCGCCCTATGCGCGCCGTTTAGAATATGGCAGCAGCAAAGCGCAAGCGCCGAATGGTGTTTATCAGATTGTGGCCGAGGCGCTGAAATTGCAGAAATACCGCTATTTGGCCCACATTGAATTTAATTTTAGTGGCGTGGCGAATGGGCAATTGCTGGGCGGGCGCGCGGGCAATGTATCGGGCGACCGCTGGCCGAGTTTGATAATCCGCCCGAAATGGCAATAGAGGTGCGACATGGATGTTGCTGATGCTTTGGCTGCCATTCGCGCGCGGCTTACTGCACAATGGACGACCACCAGCATTGCATGGCCAAACGAGCCATTTACGCCACCCGATGTGAGCGCGGTGAATGCCGCATGGGTTGGTTTTGATTTTGCCGGTTCGCTTGAGCGCATTGCGGCTGTGGGTGGCGCTGCCAAACTTTACCAGGGCACCGGCGTTTTTATGCTGCATGTTTTTGTGCGTGCGCAAGATGGCCTGACGCTGGCCTATCAGCATGCCACTGCCTTGGCGGCCATATTCCGTGGGCAGATTGTTGGCGGGGTGCGCTATGGCGCGCCCAGCACCTACCCCAGCGATACCACACCCGATGGTGCATGGCAGCGCGTGACGCTTGGCGTGCCGTTCAGTTTTTATTCAAACGATTAACCCAAAAAACAGGAGAGTGAAATGTCTATCCAAGAAAATGTTGGCATTGAAATGCGCTATAAAGCCTATGCCAGCGGCGCGATTGTGCCCACGGTTGATGAGCTGCCCGGCACCAGCGGCGGGCAGATGCTGCGCCGCCTGACCTCGAGCGGTGGTTTGCGCCGTGGCAGCTTTGTGAGCGCCGAGCGCCGCACCGACCGGCAAGTGGCCGATATGCGTTTGCAAGGCCGCCGTGGTGAGCTGGAAATTGCGACCGAGCTATCGCCAAAAACTTACCAAGATTTTTTTGAGGCGCTGCTGCGCGGCACATGGGCGGCCAGCATCACCCGCAGCAACACAGAATTTACCAGCTGTGCGGCCGACAATGCCGCTAGCACCTTTACGGTGGCGGCCAGCACTTGGGTGCTGCAGGGCTTCCGCGTAGGTGACACTATTCGTTTTAGCAATATGAGTGCCACGGCCAATAATGCGCAAAACTTTGTGATTACCGCGCTGTCGGGCGTGACGGCGACGGTTTTTCCGGCACCCACCACGCAAAGCGCGGACACCAGCTTTAGTGTGGTGCGCGTTGGCCGCAAGCTGATTGCGCCCACCAGCGCGCCCACGGCACGTAAATTTGCCTTTGAGCGCTATCATGACACCAACGATTTTAGCGAGCTGTTTACCGAGGCGCGGATTGTGCGCGCGGCTTTGCAGGCCAACACCGAAGGCGCGGTCACGGCCAACTTCACCGCTATGGCCCGTGATGTAAAACTTTATGAGACCAGCGCCGCGCCGTATTTTACGTCGCCCGCCGCTGCCGAAAACCAGCCGCTGCTAAGTGGCCCCACGGGCTTGGTGATGCTGGGTGGCACCCGCAAAGCCGTGGTGACCGGCGCAAGCATCAATATTGATATTGGTGGCGACGCACCCAATGTGGTGGGCAGCACGCTTGTGGCCGATATTTTTACCGGCACACTGGCCATTACCGGCAGCGTCACACTGCTGAAAGAGGATGCGGTGGATTATGCCTCTTTTGCAAATGAGCTGGATAGCAGCTTGCTATTGCGCATGGAGGGTAACAGCTCAGTTAATGCGCCGTT